>JAAYZM010000468.1 GCA_012514835.1 Actinomycetales bacterium | reverse complement strand
GGCCGAGGTACTGCGCCTCGCCGGCGGCGGGTCCGCCCGCGTCATCCGCTGACCCCGGCCCCCGCGCTCACCCCCCCGCCCCTCTCGGCAGGGGTAGGGGCGGGGTGGGGTGCGGGTACGCGGGGGACGGGGGTCCCAGGGGCGGGCCGGGCGGGCGCGGGAAGATGGGCGCAGCGATCCAACGGGGCATCGGGAGAGAGTCAGCGACCCGGGAGCCGTCCGTGAGCCACATCGCCACCACCAGCCGTGCGTCCCTCGCCCTGCGCGAGGAGATCGTCTACTACTGCCGCGAGTCCGTGCGCTGCGGCCTGAACTTCAACACGCAGGGCAACATCTCCGTGCGCCTGCCCGCCGTCGGCCCCGAGCCCGAAGCCATCGTCATCACCCCGAGCGGTGTGCGCTACGACCGCATGGTCCCCGAGGACCTCCTCGTGGTCGCGACGGACGGCACCGTGCTCGAGACGGGCACGGGCTACGAGTCCTCGACCGAGCTGCCCGTCCACCTTGCCCACTACCGGCGCCGGCCGGACGTGCACGCCCTGGTCCACACCGAGTCCACGTACGTGAACGTGCTCGGCGCGCTCGGGCGGCCCATCGAGCCCGTGCTGCTCAACATGGTGCTCTACGCGAAGGGCGCCGTCCCCGTGATGCCGTTCGAGTTCTCCACCAACGCGGCCTTCGGTGAGCGCAGCGCGGAGCTGCTGGGCGATGACGTGAACGCGATCGTGTGGGCCAACCACGGGTTGCTCGCCGTCGGACATGATCTCGATGCGGCGTTCAAGGTGGCCGTCGCGGTGGAGGAGAACGCCGAAGTTCTCTACCTCGCGCACCAGGCGGGCGAGCCGCGCATCCTCGACCTGGCCCATATCGCGGTGCCCGACGGCGCGCGCCTGCCCTGACGACGAGGCTCGGGCGCGGCAGCCTGGCGGTCGCTGAAGTCTCACCAGGCGGTCACCTGCTCGACGATGGTGGAAGCGCTCCCGCTACGCTGCGCCCCGTGACGACGAGCTTCCCGCGCCCCGCGGACCCGAGCATCCCTTTCCCGGCGATCCACCGCGAGGGTCACACCGAGTGGAAGCCCCCTCGCAGTGCAGGGGAGGTGGTGGTCTGGTCCGTCATCCTGCTCGTTCTGGCCGCGCTCGCGGTCGTCTTTGCTCTCGACACCGAACAGTTCGCGCTGCGGGTGTACCGCCCGGCGATGCACATCCCGCTGTGGGTCCTCGTGGTCCCCGTCGCGCTCGTCGTGCTGGGCTTCTTGCTCTCCGCCGCGAAGCCGCCTGCGCCGTGGTACCAGGAATGGTCGTACGTCGAGGCGATCGAGGAGGGGGACGGGCTGCGGCTCTTCGTGGGGCGGCTCGGCAAGAACCATCCGGGGATCCTCGCCCGGCGGGGTGACACGATCGAGCTCTCGGCGACGCGGGGAGGCGAGCCGGACGACAACGAGCTGCGCGTGTGGGTCTCCGGACAGATGCTCGAGGTGCGCGTCGACGCGTACCTGCCGGGCCTCACCTATGCCCCGCTCGACGCCGCGGCGCAGGCGCGGGGCATCACGGTGGTCCGAGCGCGCACGGCCGAGGCCATTCCCGCTCCTTGACCCACTGCGCGAAGCGCGCATATCTCACCATATGGAATCGCTCTCACGAGAGTGGGAGCGCTCCCCTACCTTCGCGAACTATGACAACTCAGACAGATGCCCGGCGTCCCGCTGACGCGACCATTCCTTACCCCGCCATCCACGATGACGACACCCACACGTGGAAGCCGGCCACCAGCACGAAGGAGCTGCTGGTCTCCGGTGCCATCGCGCTCGCCTTCATCGCGGCGTCGATCTACGTGCAGTTCATCTCCGAGACGGCCTACGTGCTCGTCATCGCTCGGGTCATCGACATCCCCGTGGTGATCTTCACGGGCCTCGGTGCGCTCATCGCCCTCGCGGTCTTCGCGCTCTCCTTCAAGAAGCCGGCCGCCTGGTACCAGGAGTGGTCCTTCGTGGAGGTCCGCGAGGAGGAGGCGGGCATCCGTCTGTTCGTCGGCCGCCTCGGGGCCGACCACACGGGCGTCCTCGTGCGCTCGGGCGAGCAGATCGAGATCGCCGGTAAGCCCGGCAAGGAGCAGCCGCGCGAGACCGACCTGACGGTCACGGCCCCTGCGGGCAAGCTCGAGGTCCACATCGACTACTTCATCGAGGGTGTGACCGCCCAGCCGCTCCTTGCCGCCGCGGCCAAGAAGAACATCACGGTGAGCTTCGCTGGCGTCGCCACCGAGATCAAGGGCGCGAGCGCCTGATCTGGGTTCTCCCAGCCGGTCAGCGGCCCTCGCGGATCTCCGCGAGGGCCGCTGTCACACCCGCCCCGTAGCGTTCGAGCTTCGCCGCGCCGATCCCGCTGATCCCGGCCAGCTCGCCAGGTGAGCCCGGGTCGAGCTCCGCGATGGCCCGCAGGGTCGCGTCGTGGAACACGACGTACGCGGGCACGCCCTGCTCCTTGGCGGTGGCGGCGCGCCAGGCGCGGAGCACCTCGAAGCGGGCAGCGGCCTCCGGGGAGAGGTCGACGACGACGGCGGCCCCCTTGCCGGTCCGGCTCTTCGAGGCCCGGCTGCGGGGTGCTTCGCGGCGCAGCTGCACGGTTCGCTCACCGCGCAGCACCGCGCCGCTCGTCTCGGTGACGTAGAGGGTCGAGTACTCGGGCTCGGCGGCGAGCAGCCCCTGGGCGAGCAGCTGGCGGGTCACGCCGCGCCACTCTTGCTCAGAGAGGTCCTCGCCCACCCCGAACACGGTGAGGTCCTCGTGGCCCAGCGACGCGACGCGCTCGGTGCGCTTGCCGCGCAGGATGTCGATCACGTGGCCCGCGCCGTAGCGCTGGCGTCGCTGGTCGAGCCGTACCACGGCGGAGAGCAGCTTCTGCGCGGCGACCGTCCCGTCCCACGTCTCGGGTGGGGCCAGGCACGTGTCGCAGTTGCCGCACGGGTTCGCCGTCTGCCCGAAGTAGGCGAGCAGCTGCACGCGCCGGCACTCGACCGTCTCGCACAGGGCGAGCATCGCGTCGAGGTGCTGGGAGAGCCGCCGCTTGTGGGCGGCGTCGCCCTCGGAGGTGTCGATCATGCGCCGCTGCTGCACCACGTCTGCGAGCCCGTAGGCGAGCCATGCCGTGGACGGCAGCCCGTCGCGGCCCGCGCGCCCGGTCTCCTGGTAATAGCCCTCGATCGACTTGGGCAGGTCCATGTGCGCCACGAAGCGCACGTCGGGCTTGTCGATGCCCATGCCGAAGGC
>JAAYZM010000467.1 GCA_012514835.1 Actinomycetales bacterium | reverse complement strand
GTGAGGCAGTCGCCGTGCAAGAGCCCCGCGTCGAGCAGGGCCTTCATCAGCACGGGCACGCCGCCGATGCGGTCGACGTCGTTCATCACGTACCGCCCGAAGGGCTTGAGGTCGCCGAGGTGCGGCACGCGCGCCGCGACGCGCGCGAAGTCCTCGAGCGTGAGGTCCACCTCGGCCTCGTGCGCGATCGCGAGGAGGTGCAGCACGGCGTTCGTGGAACCGCCGAAGGCCATGACGACGGCGATCGCATTCTCGAATGCCTCCTTCGTCATGATCTGGCGCGCCGTGATCCCCCGGCGCAACAGCTCCACGACCGCCTCGCCCGAGCGGTGGGCGAAGTTGTCGCGCCGCCGGTCCGCGCTCGGCGGGGCCGCCGAGCCGGGCAAGGACATCCCGAGCGCCTCCGCGACGGACGCCATCGTGTTGGCCGTGTACATCCCGCCGCACGCGCCCTCGCCGGGACAGATCGCGCGCTCGATGCGGTCCACGTCCTCGCGGCTCATGAGCCCGCGCGCGCACGCCCCGACGGCCTCGAAGGCGTCGATGATCGTGACGTCCTTCTCGGTGCCGTCGGAGAGCTTCACGAAGCCGGGCATGATCGAGCCCGCGTAGAGGAACACGCTCGACAGGTCGAGCCGGGCCGCGGCCATGAGCATGCCCGGGAGCGACTTGTCGCAGCCCGCGAGGAGCACGGAGCCGTCGAGCCGCTCGGCCTGCATCACCGTCTCGACGGAGTCCGCGATCACGTCACGGCTCACGAGCGAGAAGTGCATGCCCTCGTGGCCCATCGAGATGCCGTCGGAGACGGAGATGGTGCCGAACTCGAGCGGGTACCCCCCAGCGGCGTGCACCCCCGACTTCACGGCCTTCGCGAGCCGGTCGAGCGAGAGGTTGCACGGCGTGATCTCGTTCCACGAGCTCGCCACGCCGATCTGCGGCTTGGCGAAGTCCTCGTCCCCGAGCCCGACGGCGCGGAGCATCCCCCGCGCTGCCGTCGCCTCGAGCCCGTCGGTGACCGTGCGGCTGCGCGGCTTGATGTCCGGCGTGTGAGTCATGGGTCAGTCCTCCTCGCGGTGGGTGCTGAGCCCATCGTGGCACGCCCGCCCCGCGCGCGGGCGGAGCGGTCAGCCCTGGGCGGCCACCTGCGTGCTCGCGACGGCCGTGACACGCGAGAGCCGTGCGTCCGCCCCGGTCACCCGGTGCACGTCCCCCACGAGCGTGGTGCTCGTGAACGTCTCGCGCGTCTGGCAGTCCGGCCCCACCCACAGCGTGAGGTCACCGGGCTCGACCACGCGGACGAGGTCACGGTCGGAGAACGCGACGCGCGTGGTCGGCACCTCGAACGTCACCTCGGCGCTCGCGCCCGGCTCGAGGTCCACCCGTCCGAACGCGACGAGCTGGGCCACCGGACGGGTCACGCTCGCGACGGGGTCGTGCGCGTAGAGCTGCACCACGTCCGTCCCGGCGCGCTCACCGGTGTTCGTCACCGTCACGGTGGCCGTGACGGTCCCGTCCGTCGCGACGTGCTCGGCGACCGTCAACCCCGTGCGCTCGAAGCTCGTGTACGTCAGGCCGTGGCCGAACGCGACGGGCGGGGTCGTGTCGAGGTTCGTGACCGTCGTGGGCCCGCCGAGCTTCGGGTGGAGGTAGGAGTACGGGGGCGAGCCCGCGCTGCGCGGCACGCTGATCGGCATGCGGCCCGAGGGGGCCACGGCGCCGGACAGGACGCGCGCGATCGCCGTGCCGCCCTCTTCACCCGGGAAGAACGACTGCACCACGGCGGCGCACCGGTCGAGCGCCCAGCCCACCGCGTACGGGCGTCCCGTGACGAGCACGAGCACGACGGGCTTGCCCGTCGCGAGCACCGCCTCGACGAGCTCGCGCTGCACGCCCGGCAGCTCGAGCGAGTCGACGTCGCAGCCCTCGCCCGTGGTGCCACGGCCGAAGAGTCCCGCGTGGTCGCCGCCCACCAGGACGACGACGTCGGACGCCTCGGCCACCGCGACGGCCTCGGCGAAGCCCGAGCGGTCCGGGTCCTGGACGTCGCACCCGCGCGCGTAGGTGACCTCGCTGCCCGCGAGCTCGGTGCGCAGGGCCTCGAGCACGGTCGGTGCCGCGATGCCCTTGTCCGCGTGCGGGTGGTGGTCGAGCACGTGATTGATGAAGGAGTAGCAACCGAACAGCGCGGCGAAGCGGTCCGCGTTCGGTCCGACGACGGCCACCCTGGCCGGTGCGGCCTTCGGGGTGCCCGTCGCGTCGGCCGCGAGCGGGAGCGTGCCGTCGTTGCTCAGCAGCACGAGCGACTCTTCCGCCATGCGGCGGGCGAGCTCGCGCGCGTGCGGCGGGTCGAGGTCCACCTCGCCGGTGGGCTCGGGGCCGTCGAAACGGTCGTCGAGCAGGCCGAGCTCTTCCTTCTGGGTGAGCAGGCGCCCCAGCGCGAGGTCGACGAGCGCCTC
>JAAYZM010000466.1 GCA_012514835.1 Actinomycetales bacterium | reverse complement strand
GTCGGTGGCCTCCACGTGGGCGGCGACGTAGGCGTCGCGCAGGCCCTCGCGCGCACGGACCAGCAGGGCCGACACCCCGTTGGGGCTGACGCCGAGCAGGGGCGCGATGGCGGCCGGCTTCATCGCCTCCACCTCGGAGTACCAGAGCACCGCCTGCCAGCGCTCCGGCAGCGAGGTGAAGGCGCGCTGCACGAGCTGCGACTCGAACGCCGCCACGACGGGATCGGGGGTCTCCTCCGGCGTCTCGTACTCGGCCGGGTCGTCGACGCCGATGGTGCGGGCGGCGCGGGCCCGCAACGCGGCCGCACCGTTCCGCACGGCGCGCGGTTTCGGCGAACCGGTTTCGGCGAATCGGTGGTGGGGGGAGTTCGGGGGAATTCTCGCTGTCGACCGTGGCACCGGCCCTCCCCTGAACGGGGCATATACCAGTCCGTGCGACACGGTGCAAGGCCCCCGTGTTTTCTGGACGGTTCTCTGAGCCCGGGTCAGGATGAGTACACGGAGCACCACCCCTGCTCCCCCGGATCGGCACCACGAGAGGACGAGACATGACCGCCACACTCATCCCGCCGGCGCCGAGTCCGCTCCTGCGCCCTCCGGCCGGAACCGTGCTGCCCTCGGGCGCCCGGTGGGCCCCCGTCACCGAGACCCTCTGGGCGGGCACGCGCGATGGCGAGTTCCTCGGCACGGTCGAGTTCGTCGACGGCGGTTTCGAGACCACGAACGAGCACGGGGTCCGCATCGGCCGCTCCCACTCGCTGCTCGCGGCCCAGCGCCTCGTCGACGGGCCGCCCGTCGAGACGACGGTGCTCACCTGGCGCGAGGAGCGCGCGGGCCTCGCGGCCGGCTGGATCGGCTTCAGCGTGCTCGCGGGAACGGCCGTCGTCCTCGCGGCCAACCTCTTCCTCTGAGACCGGGCACCCCGCTCCGGGTCCCGCGTCCCGGGTGTCGGTCACGCCGCCTAGGCTGACCGCATGGCCCGTCCCACTGCCCCCGGTTTCGCTTGCGCAGAGTGCGGCTGGTCGGGCGCGAAGTGGTTCGGCCGCTGCCCCGAGTGCCAGAGCTGGGGCACGGTGATCGAACGCGGTGCGCCGACCACCTCGGTGGCCCCCGCATCCGTCCCGGAGTCGCGCGCCGCGAAGCCCATCACGGCGCACCTCGCCCAGGACGCCACCCACCGGCCGAGCGGCATCGGCGAGTTCGACCGGGTGCTCGGCGGGGGTCTCGTCCCCGGCGCCGCGGTGCTCGTCTCGGGCGAGCCCGGCGTGGGCAAGTCCACCCTGCTGCTCGAGGTGGCCGCACGCGCCGCGCGCGGCGGAACGCGCGTGCTCTACATCTCGGGCGAGGAGTCGGCGAGCCAGGTGCGCCTGCGCGCCGAGCGCACGGGTGCCCTCGACGACGAGCTCTACCTGGCGTCCGAGACCGACCTCGCGACGGTGCTCGGCCACGTGGAGGCGGTGCAGCCGGGGCTGCTCATCGTCGACTCCGTGCAGACGGTCGCCTCGGCGCAGAGCGACGGCGCGCCCGGCCAGCCCGCGCAGGTGCGGGAGGTGGCGGGCACGCTCACCCGTGTCGCGAAGGAGCGCGGCATCCCCGTGCTGCTCGTCGGCCACGTCACGAAGGACGGCTCGATCGCCGGCCCGCGCGTGCTCGAGCACCTGGTCGACGTCGTGCTGAGCTTCGACGGCGACCGCCAGACGGCGCTGCGCTTCGTGCGCGCCCTCAAGAACCGTTTCGGGCCCACCGACGAGGCGGGCTGCTTCGAGATGACGGGCGACGGCATCGCCGAGGTCCCCGACCCCTCGGGGCTCTTCCTCTCGCACTCGGGCACGCCCGTGCCCGGCACGTGCGTCACGGTCGCCCTCGAGGGTCGCCGCGCGCTGCCCGTCGAGGTGCAGGCGCTCGTCGTCGACACGAGCGCCCCCAACCCGCGGCGCATCGTGAGCGGCGTCGACGCGGCACGCGTGGCGATGCTGCTCGCGGTGCTCGAGAAGCGCTGCCGCATC
>JAAYZM010000465.1 GCA_012514835.1 Actinomycetales bacterium | reverse complement strand
GCCGTTGAAGCGCATGCGCAGCAGCCGACCCGTGCCGCCCGAGCGGAAGAACGAGTACCCGCCCGCGTTCTGCGTGGCGATCCCGCCGTACAGCCGCGAACCGAGGTAGTTGGACCACGAGCGCGGGGTGTCCGGCCGGGTGATGACGTACTCGCGGGCCGCGTCGTCGAAGTGGCCGTAACGCATCCTTGCGTCCTCTCGCAGGCAGGGTGACGGGGTCGATCATGCCAGGTCTGGCACCGCTCCCACACCCCCCATCCGGCTCGCCTGCCCCGCGCACTCGACCGGCCGCGGGTCAGTGGTCGAGGGTCCGGCGGAGGAACGTGGTGGTGGACTCGCGGACCAGTTGGACGTGCTCGGGGCTCGCGGCGGCGGTCTCCGGGGTGTCATACGCGTGGATGCCGCCAAGGAAGTGATCGCCGCCGGGCACGACGACGAGCTCCTGGGCGCCGGGCGCGAGCCGGTGCGCGTCCGTGAACCAGTCCGGACCGCGGGTGCTGAGCTGCGACTGGTCGGCGTCCCCGGCCACGACGAGGCTCGGCGTGCGCAGCCCCGAGAAGTCCGGGTCCATGAACGCGAAGTGCTCGCGCGCAAAGTCGGTGAGGCTCTCGCCCGTCCCGGTGATCGCGAGCAGCACACCGGCCGTGACGCGCGCGTCCGTGCGGTCCTCGCCCGGCCGGCCGTCCGGGCCCAGCACGCGCGCACCGAGCAGCATGCTCACGGACTGCGCGCCCCACGAGTGGCCCGCCGCCGCGATCCGGCTCGTGTCGGTGCGCGCCGCGAGTCCCGGGATGGCGCCGAGCACCTCGTCGAGGCGATCGAGGGTGAGCACGAGGTCGTCCACGCGCGTGCGCCAGATGGTGGGGTAGCGCGGGTCCTGGGGCGTGAGGCCGAGCGCCGCGGAGTCCAGGAACGTGGGCTGCACGACGGCGAACCCCTGGGCCACCCAGTGGTCCACGAGCGGCCCGTACGCGTCCCGGTCCTCGGCGAACCCGTGCGCGACGAGGATCACGGGGAGCCCCTCGCCCGTCGCGGGTGCACTGACCCGCACGTCGAGGTCGATGCCGCGCGCGGCGGGGGCGAGCAGCGTGAGGTGCTGAGCGAGGGAGGTGGCGGTCGTCATGGGGGTTGCCTTCCGAGAGGGTGTCCGACGGCGAGAAGCGGAGCGTTGTTCCTATTGAGGATATGGAGCAGTGTTCCGATTTGGCAAGCGGTATCGGAACAGCGCTCCGTCTCGGGGCGGATCGTGCGACGCTAGGGGCATGACCGACCCGCTGACGGATTCCGCAGGCGTCCCGCCGTCGGACACACCGAAGCGCAGTGACGCCCGACGCAACCAGGCCGCGATCCTCGCAGCCGCCGGGCGCGTCTTTGCGCGCTCCGGCGTGAACGCCCCCGTGCGCGAGGTGGCCGCCGAGGCGGGCGTCGGGATGGGCACGCTGTACCGGCACTTCCCGACGCGCGCGGACCTCGTGGTGGCGCTGTACCGGCACCAGGTCGAGGAGTGCGCCGAGGCGGCGCTAGCGCTCCTGGAGCAGGCCGAGTCTCCGTTCGCGGCGCTGCTCGCGTGGGTGCACCAGTTCGTGGACTTCCTGGGCACCAAGCACGGGCTCGGGGCCGTGTGGCAGGGCGACGACGCCGGGTTCTCCGCGCTGCACCAGCTGTTCCTGGACCGCCTGGTACCCGCGCTCGCGGAGCTGTTCGCCGCGGCACGGGCGTCGGGCGAGCTCGTGGCGGACGTGCGCCCGTACGAGCTGCTGCGCGCCGTGGGCGACCTCGTCGCGTGGGCCCCGGACGACCCGGACTACGACGTCCGCCGCACGGTCACCCTCCTCGTGACCGGCCTGCGCCACGAGCTGCCGACCCCCCGTCCCCCCGCGCCTGACCCCACCTCCCCCCCGCGCTGACTTCGGCAGTTGCACCTGACTTCGGCACGTAAACCTGCCGAAGTGGGCTGCCACTGCCGAAGTCAGCGGAGTGGGGTCGGTGTGCTGGAGGGGGTGCGGGCGGGAGCGGTGGCGGGAGCAGGAGCGGGGCGGTTCTGAGGGTCAGGCGAGGAGCTCGCCTAGCTCGAGCCAGCGCTCCTCGAGGGAGGCCAGCTCGGTCTCCAGGGTGCGCAGCTCCTCGGTGAGCGTGCCGAGGCCCGTGTAGTCGGACTGGTCGTGGGCCGCGAGGCGCTCGTGCAGCGCGTCGATCAGCGTCTGCACCTTCTCCATGCGCCGCTCGGCGGCCGCGAGCTCCTTCTGGGCCGCCCGGCGCTCGGCACCGCTCAGGGCCGACGACGGCGCCCCCGGGGTGGGTCCGCCGGCCGACGCGGGTCCGGTCGCGGGCTGGCCGCCGTCGGCCCCCGTTCCGGACGTGCCTGCTGCCCGCTTCCCGCCGTCGGACCCGCTCGAGGTGCGCGCTGCCCGCGTCCCGCCGTCGGACCTCTGCTCGCGCCGCAGGCGCAGGTACTCGTCCACGCCGCCGGGGAGGTGGCGCAGGCCGCCGCCCATGACGGCGAACTGCTGATCGGTGACGCGCTCGAGGAAGTAGCGGTCGTGCGAGACCACGAGGAGCGTGCCGGGCCATGAGTCGAGGAGGTCCTCGAGGGCCGCGAGCATGTCGGTGTCGAGGTCGTTGGTGGGCTCGTCGAGGATGAGCACGTTGGGCTGGTCCAGCAGGATGAGGAGCAGCTGGAGTCGGCGCTTCTGGCCGCCCGAGAGGTCCTTGACGGGGGTCGAGAGCTGGGCAGCGGAGAAGCCGAGTCGCTCGAGCAGCTGGCCCGGCGAGAGCTCTTGGGCCTTGGACCCCGAGCCGAACGTGTACGTGGTGCGCAGGCCCTCGATCACCACGCGGACCGGGCTGTCGAGATGCTCCTCGAGCTCGTCGAGGCGCTGGGTGAGGGTGGCGACCTGGACGGTCTTGCCGCGCTTGACCCTTCCCGCGGTGGGCGCCACGGACCCGTCCACGAGGCCCAGCAGCGTCGACTTGCCCGCGCCGTTCACGCCCAGGATGCCCGTGCGCTCGCCCGGCGCAATGCGCCACTCGACGCCGCGCAGCACCTCGTTGTCGCCGTAGGAGACGCCCGCGTCGTGCAGGTCCACCACGTCCTTGCCGAGGCGGGACGTCGCGAGCGAGCGCAGCTCCGTGGGGTTGCGGATCTCCGGGACGTCCGCGATGAGCGCGTTCGCCGCGTCGATGCGGAACTTCGGCTTGGACGTGCGGGCCGGCGCGCCGCGGCGCAACCACGCGAGCTCCTTGCGAGCCAGGTTCTTGCGCCGCTGCTCGATCACCGCCGACTGCCGGTCCCGCTCCACCCGCTGCAGGATGTACGCCGCGTACCCGCCCTCGAACGGCTCGACGATGCGGTCGTGGACCTCCCACGTGGCCGTGCAGACCTCGTCGAGGAGCCAGCGGTCGTGCGTGACGAGCAGGAGGGCGCCCGCGTTGCGGGACCATCTGTTGCGGAGGTGGGCGGCGAGCCACGTGATGGCCTCGACGTCCAGGTGGTTGGTGGGCTCGTCGAGCGCGAGGACGTCGTGGTCGCCCGCGAGGAGTCTTGCGAGGGCGACGCGGCGCCGCTGGCCACCGGACAGCTCGCCGACGACGGCGTCCCACGGCAAGTCCTTGAGCAGCCCGCCCAGCACGTCGCGGACCTTCGGGTCGCCCGCCCACTCGTGCTCCGGGGTGTCGCCCACCACCGCGTGGCCCACCGTGTGTGACGGGTCGAGGGTGTCCTCCTGGTCCAGCACGCCGATCGTCACGCCGCCGCGCACCGTCACGCGCCCGCTGTCCGGCTCCTGGAGCCCTGCGAGCATGCGCATGAGCGACGATTTGCCGTCGCCGTTGCGGCCCACGATGCCGATCCGGTCGCCCTCGTCGACGCCCAGCGAGACGCCGTCGAACACGATCGTGGTGGGGAACTCGAGACGCAGGGCTTCGGCCCCGAGGAGATGTGCCATGAGGGGGCCCAGCCTACTGACCGGGCGGCCCGCCCCCCGCCGTCGGCCCGGTCGAGTCCCTGGGTGGGGCGCGGGGGCGCGGGTAGCGTGCGGGTATGGCTGAGAAGACGGCGGGAGCGGCGGGCCTGCACCCCGTGCTCGCGGGCGCCGTGGTGCTCGTGACGGGGGCCGGGCGCGGGATGGGTGCGATCTACGCGCGGCGGGCCGTCGAGGGCGGCGCGCGGGCGGTCGCGCTGTGGGACGTGGACACGGACGCGGCGCAGCGGGTGGCCGCGACGCTGGCCAGCCCGGGGGTCGAGGTCGAGGTCTACGGAGCGGACCTGATGGACCGCGAGGCGATCGAGGCCGGGGCGCGCGCGGTGGTCGAGCGGTTTGGCCAGGTGGACGTGCTGGTCAACAACGCGGGGATCGTGCGCGGCGCGCCGTTCTGGGAGCACGACCCGGTGCGGGACATCGAGGGAACCCTGCGGGTCAACACGCTCGCGCCCATGTGGCTCACGCGCACGCTGCTGCCCGCGATGATGGCGGACCTGTCCCGCCCCAAGCGAATCCTCAACGTCGCCTCGGCGGCGGGCACGCTCGCCAACCCGAACATGAGCGTGTACGCGGCGTCCAAGTGGGCGCTGATCGGCTGGAGCGACTCGATACGCCTCGAGCTGGCACGGCTGGGTCACGCGCACGTCGCGGTGACCACGTTCTGCCCCAGCTACGTGTCCACGGGCATGTTCGCGGGGGCGCGCGGCCCGCTGCTGACCCCGATCATGACGCCCGAGCGGGCCGCCGCGGACGCCTGGCGCGGCATGCTCCGCGGTCAGCCGTTCGTGCTGCGCCCGTGGACGGTGAAGCTCTCGATGGCCCTGCGCGGGACGCTGCCCGTGCGCTGGTGGGACGCCGTGGCTGGCCGCGTGTTCGGCGTCTACTCGTCGATGGACCAGTTCACGGGCCGCACCCCACGGGGGTCTGAGGGGTCCGACGGCGCTTCCTCCGCTGAGATAGGCAGTCTGGACTGAGATCGGCACGGTGACGTCAAGTGGTGGTTGCAATGGTGCTGTTCATGCCGTGGGTGCCAGGTACGCGGTGAGGGCTTGGGCGGGGGTGCGTAGGTTGAGGGTGGGTCGGGGGCGGACGTTGAGGGTGTCTTGGACGCGGCGTATCTCGGCGGGGGTCCAGACGGACAGGTCGGTGCCTTTGGTGAACCGAGGGGCGGAGCGGGATGAGCGGGCATTCTCGGTGGATCGCGGCCGCGGTGGTCGTAGCCGCCGGGCTGCTCGGCATGCTGGTCTGGATCGTGCTTACGGACGGTGACGATCCCGTCGCGTCTTCGTCCCCCGCCGCGGGCGACGGCGGGTCGACGTCGGGCTCCGTCTTC
>JAAYZM010000061.1 GCA_012514835.1 Actinomycetales bacterium | reverse complement strand
GCGCGCCTCGGCGGGGCGGCGCCCACCGCGGGCCAGCTGCTCGAGCTCGACGCGATCGCCGCGGCCGTGATCGGTGGCACGAGCTTCGCGGGCGGCATCGGCCGCATCCCCGGTGCGCTGCTCGGTGCGCTGCTGCTCACCGGCATCGACAACGTCATGAGCCTCATGAACGTCTCGTCGTTCCTCCAGATGGTGATCAAGGGAACCATCCTGCTCGCGGCCGTCTGGTTCGACCTCATGGTCCGCAACAAGCGCAAGAAGTAACGGCGGTCCCGCCGCGGTCGAGTCGGTCCGCGGCGGGACACCCCGCCCGCGCGGTCGCCCACCCCCTTGCGGCCGTGCCGGCCGGGCGCGCCCAGAACCCACTCCGACGTCTGGAGACCCCACTTCCATGAAGATCCTGTCCGGCCTCGTGTATCACGAGTCCAACACGTTCAACCCGTTCCTCACGGGCCTCGACCAGTTCGTGGTGCGCGAGGGGGAGGAGATCCTCGACCGGTTCGCGAGCACCCCCGTGCTGCACGAGGCGGGCGCGACGATCGTCCCCTCGGTCTACGCGACGGCGTTCTCCTCGGGGATCGTGTCGCGCGAGGCGTACGAGGACATCAAGGCCCGCCTGCTGCGCGCGGTCGAGGACAACCTCGACGTGGACGGGATCTGGTTGCACCTGCACGGGGCGATGCTCATCGAGGAGATCGGCTCGGCCGAGATCGACATCCTGTCCGCGCTGCGCGAGCGCGTCGGGGACGAGGTGCCGATCTCGGTCGCGATGGACCCGCACGGCAACATCGACCCGCGTGTGCCCGAGCTTGCGACCGTGCTGCGCTCCTACCGGACCATCCCGCACGTCGACCAGCCCGAGATCGAGCGTCGCACCGCGCAGCACCTCGTGTCGCTCGTGCGTGGGGAGGTCGGTTCGGGTGCCGTCGCGCACAGCGCCGTGCCGTTCGTCATCAGCGGTGACATCCCGCTCACCTCGCAGAGCCCGCTCAACGAGATCCTCGCCAAGCTCGACGAGGCCGAGGCGATCCCCGGGATCCTCGACGCGTCCTACTACGTGGGCTTCGCGTGGGCCGACGTGACCCAGTGCCGCGGCTCCGTCGTCGTCGTCCCCGAGGGGCCCGAGCACGCGTCGCTCGCGCAGGAGACGGCCGACTCGATCCGCGACTACGTCGTCTCCCGCTTCCCCGAGTTCCGGTTCACGACCCCCACGCTCGGCGTCGCCGAGACCGTCGCGGCCTTCGACGACGTCGCGCAGCGCCCCCTTGTCGTGTCGGACTCGGGGGACAACACCACGGGCGGGGGAGTCGGGTACAGCACGGTCGTGCTCAAGGAGGTCCTCGAGGCCGAGCCGAGCGACAAGGTGTGCGTCTCGACCATCTGGGAGCCCGGAGCGATGGCCGAGCTTGCCTCGCGCGAGGTGGGCGAGGAGGTCGAGATCGCGATCGGCATGGACCACGACGAGGTCAGCCGGCCCGTGACCGTGCGCGGCACGATCAAGGCCAAGGGCGACCTGCTCGGGTACATGAGCTCGGTCAACGACCGCATCGGTGCGACGTGCACGATCAGCGTCGGCAACGTCGACATCGTGCTGACCGACCAGCCCGGCTCGTTCGTGACGCTCAACCACTTCCGCAGCGCGGGCCTCGACGCACGCGACTACGACGTGATCATCGTCAAGCAGGGCTACATGTTCCCCGAGATCGCCGAGCTCGCGGGCGAGCACATCATGTGCATCAGCCCCGGGGCGACCTACCAGTTCATCGAGAACCTCGCGTACACGAAGGTCGACCGCTCGGCCGTGTTCGTCGCCGAGCCGGTCGGTCGCTGACCCTCTGATCCGCTCCCCGCACCGTGCCGCGGGGAGCACAACGCTCCTGGTGCCGTGCCGCGTCCCCCCTCCGTCGGTGCGGCACCAGGGTTTTTCCGCTGTCGCCTCGTGCGGGGGCGACCTAGGGTCGAGGGATGTCTGCGCGCCCCTTCGTCCCCGGTGACTTCGACCCGCCGACGGCGCTGCGTGGTGAGGGCTTTCGCCTCGAGCCGCTCGGCCCGCAGCACAACGAGGCGGACCTCGCGGCCTGGACCTCGAGCATCGAGCACATCCGCGCGACCCCCGGCTACCCCGACGGCTCGTGGCCCCCGCCCGAGGGTATGACGCCCGAGCGCAACCTCGCCGACCTCACCCGGCACGCCGCGGACTTCGCCGCGCGCAAGGGCTTCACCTTCACGGTGCTCGACCCCGCCGACGACGACGTCATCGGGTGCGTCTACCTGTATCCCTCACCCTCGCCCGAGCACGACGTCGTCGTGCAGTCCTGGGTGCGGGCGGACCGGGCGGAGCTCGACGGGGTGCTCGCGGACGCGGTGGCCGAGTGG
>JAAYZM010000464.1 GCA_012514835.1 Actinomycetales bacterium | reverse complement strand
GAGCCGTCCACGGGCTCGGGGTGCGTGCCTTGCGAGACCTGCGGGAGCTGTTGCGGGTCGCCCAGCAGGAGGAGGTTCTTCGCGGAGACCCCCACGGCGATCGTGTGGGCGAGGGAGAACTGGCCCGCCTCGTCGATCACGAGCAGGTCGAGCGCGCCCCGGTCCACGTGCTTCGCGTTCGAGAACACCCACGCCGTCCCGCCGAGCACGCGCCCTCCTGGCTCGGCGAGGAACGCCGCCTGGTTCGTGCTCGTCAGCTCGCGCCAGGGGTACGTGGCATCGTCACCGTCGCGCGACTTCTTGCCCACGAGCTGCGGGTCGAGCCCGGCCTCGAGCACGGCGGCGAGCATGTTCTCGACCGTCGCGTGCGACTGGGCCACGACGCCGATCTTCCAGCCGCCCCGCACGAGGTCCGCGATCACGTGGGCGCCCGTATAGGTCTTGCCAGTCCCGGGCGGGCCCTGGACGGCGAGGTAGGAGGAGTCGAGGTCGAGCAGGCTCGCGACGAGCGCGTCGACCGTGCTCGTGCCCTCGGCCTCCTGGACGAGGCCACCGCCGCTGCGGGTGCGCGGCGGGGTGCGGCGCAGCACGTCGGTGACGGCGTCGCGCGGGAAGCCCGGCCGTGCGGCGAGGAGGTTGCTCGCCCACGCGTCGATCGCGGTCTCGAGCGAGCCCGTCTGGATCGGCAGCGCCGGGGTCAGCGCCAGGGGGACGTCGTCGTACTCCTCGGTGCCCTTGCGCAGCAGCTCGCGCACCACGAAGGTGCCGTCGTCGTCGATCTCGAGGATCTTCGCGCTGCCGTGCCACCGCCGCGCCCCGGGGCTCGACGTGGTCCCGAGCTCGGGGCCGTCGGGTGCGTAGACGAGCACGACGTCTGACCCGGGCGCGAGAGTCGAGCCCGGGGCGAGCTCTCCCGTGATGCGCAGGTGGCGCCGCAGCGACTGGCGCGGCGTCTCGCGGTGCCAGTCCTCAGCGACCCGGGCGTAGGTCACCACCAGTACGTCGCGGGTGTCCGCCCACTCGTCGATTGGCTGCTCGAGCCGCGCAAAGTGCCCCCACCAGAAGCTCTTGCGCTCGCGGCGGTAGAAGTCGACCGCGGCGCTCGCGAGGCCGAGCGCGCGCTCGTCGGCACCGCGGTGCGGGTCCCCGGGGCTGCCGGCCAGCTCACGCAGCGCGAGCGCGACGGGACTCTCCTCGAACGGCGCGACCTCCGTCTCGGTCGGCTCGGTCGCGGCGCCGGGGCGCACGCCCTTCCCGGCGGCCGTCGCGAGCAGCCAGTCGCGCAGCGCGAGCGTCGAGTGGCAGTCGTCCTCGTTGTAGGCGGCGATCTGGGCCAACAGGTCCGCGGCCTCGGCGTCGCGTCCCGCATCGACGAGCCCGCGGTACCGCGCGTACTCCTCGACCGAGTCCCCGGCCGTGGTGACCTCGCCCGTGCGCGCCTCGTCGAGGTAGATCGGCTCGATCTTCTTGAGCGAGTAGGAGTGCGAGCCCACCCGGACGGCCCCGCGCACCACGGGATACAGGTCCACCAGCACGTCCTCGCGCATGAGGTTGTCCACCTCGTTCTCGCGCACCCCGTGCCGGGCCGCGATGGACAGCAGGTGGGTGCGCTCGTACGCCGCATAGTGGTAGACGTGCATCCCCGGGTAGCGGGCGCGCCGCGCGGCGAGGTAATCGCAGAATTCCTCGAGCGCCTTGCGCTCCTCGGCGAGCGAGTGCGCCCAGAACGCGCGGAACGTGCCGTCCGCCTCGACGAGCCCGAAGAGGTAGTCGAGGCCCCAGCGGGTCTCGTCGCCCTCGCCCGGCTCGGAGTACAGGGGGTCGCCCTCGAAGTCGAAGAAGATGTCGCCGGTGTCCGGTGCGGGCATCGCCGCGATCGGTGCGGGGTCCACGAGCTCGAACGGCGGGGGCGCGCCCTCCTCGGCGCGGAGCTGGAGAGCCGCCTGGAGCTGCAGCGCGCGCAAGGTCGACTCGGCCACGCCCTCGACCGGGCCGGTGCTCGCCGCGAGCTGGTCGATCGTGGTGATCCCCGCGGCCACGAGCCTCGCCCGCGTGGTGGACCGGATTCCCGCGACGAGCACGAGGTCGCGCGACGCGAGGACCTCCGGCTCGCACACGGCGCACCGCCCGCACGCCGCATAGCGTTCGTCGCCCCACGCGACGGGGTCCGGGTCAGCGAGCCGCTCGGCCACGATCCGCCGCAGGTGCGCCCGACGCTCGCGGTACACCGGCGCGATGTCGGCGAGGGCGTGCTCGCTCACCGACCCGTCCCCGAGCAAGAGGCTCACGACGGGATGGACGCGCACCCCGATCCGCTCGAGCTGCCCGGCGTACGCCGCAAGCTGCAGCAGTGCCGTGACCTTCGCCGAGCGGGCGAGCTTGGAGTCCTGCACCTGGTAGGAGCCGTCGGGCTGGCGCACGATGAAGTCGGCGAAGCCGAGCAGCTCGCCGTCGAAGAACGTCGCCTGGAACACGACGTCGGCCCCGGACTCGAAGGCCTCGCGCGTGCGCGCGACGGCCTCGGCGAGCGCGACCGGGTCCCGCGAGTCAGGCCGCGGGATCTCGACGACGACGCCGCCCCCGGCCCGGTACCGCTCGAGGATGGTGGCCTCGTGGACCTCTCCGAGCTCGGCCGCCCGGCGGAGCATCGCGTCCTCGTCGTGCGGTGGCGCCTCGATCCGTCCCAGCTTCGCGTCGAGCGAGCGCAAGAACGCCAGCTCGCACCCCGACGCAGTCGCGAGGTCGCTCGGGCTCGTCACGACCCCGCCGTCGTCGGTCACGAACACGCGCTACCCCCTCGCTGGTTGGTCCTTGGAACCTACCGCGCGCCCCCGACAGCCCTCTCGACGCTCGCACCCCGTCACCCTCACACCGGTTCTCTCGACTTGCGGTGAGCTGTGCGCGCACAACTCACCGCAAGGAACGTTGTGCGCGCACAACGCACCGCAACCTGGGCCAGCGGAGGTGAGATGGGTGGCTAGGCGGGGGAGTCCTCAACCGCGGGGGAGTAGGCAGCGCGGAGACCGTCGACTAGCGGGGTGGTGGGGCGGCCGATCAGCGCGGACAGCTCACCGGTCACCTCGGCGAGCAGTCCCGCGGCGATGTCGAGGTCGAGCTGGGCCACGAAGCCCGCGGTCCCGGCGTCGAGGCCCGCGTGCTCGGTGAGGATGGTGCGGAGCGTCGAGGCGTCGACGGCGCGGTACGTCACGGGGCGGCCGACGACGGCGGACGCGGCCTCGGCCAGCTCGTCGAAGTCCCACGCGGTGTCCCCGCCCAGCTCGTAGACGCGCCCCTCGTGCCCCGAGCCCAGGAGCACGGCGGCGGCCCCCGCGGCGAAGTCGGCACGCGTCGCGGACGCCACGCGCCCGGATCCCGCGGCGGCCACGATCTCGCCGGTCTCGGCGGCCTGCTGCAGGGTCCCCAGGTAGTTCTCGGTATACCAGTTGTTGCGCAGGATGGTCCACGTGAGTCCGGAGGCCCGCAGCAGCTCTTCGGTCGCGCGGTGCTCGGGGGCGAGCACGAGCGCAGACGTGTCCGCCCGCGGCGCGCTCGTGTAGACGACGTGCTGGACGCTGGCCTCGACGGCCGCATCGATCACGTTGCGGTGCTGGTCCACCCGCTGGCCCACCTCGGAGCCGGACACGAGCAACAGCACACGGACCTCCGCGAGCGCGCGCACGAGCGCGGGACGGTCGGCGTACTCGGCGACGCGCACCTGGACACCGTCGTCGGCGAGGTCCTGGGCGCGTGCGGCGTCGCGGACCACGGCCACGAGGGACCCGGCCGGCCGGGAGCGGCGCAGCTCGTCGAGGACGAGGCGGCCGAGGTGGCCCGTGGCTCCGGTGATGGCGATGGTCATGTGGTCCTCCTTGAGGGGTGCTGTACCCGGGTGAACCCGCTGGCCAGGTCGGACATTCCCGCACCAGCCTCAACGCGGGAGAGCAAGCACCATTCGCCGTCGAACCGTGGCTATGCTCTCCGGAACCACTTCGACGACGAAGGATGCCCAGTGAGCCAGAACCCCACGCCGCGCCAGCTCGAGCCCCTCGGCCACGCCGTCCCCTCGACGGTCCCGACCCACTGGTACAACCTCGCGGCGGACCTGCCCGAGCCCACCCCGCCGCACCTGCACCCGGGCACGCAGCAGCCGCTCACGCCGGACGACCTCGCGCCGCTCTTTCCGATGGCGCTCATCGCGCAAGAGGTCACGACCGAGCGCTACGTCGAGATCCCCCAGACCGTGCGGGAGATCTACTCGACGTGGCGCCCCTCGCCGCTCGTGCGCGCGCACCGCCTCGAGCGGGCGCTGGGCACGAAGGCGCGGATCTACTACAAGTACGAGGGTGTGAGCCCCGTCGGCTCCCACAAGCCCAACACGGCCGTGGCCCAGGCGTACTACAACGCCCTCGAGGGCACCACGAAGCTCACCACGGAGACGGGCGCCGGCCAGTGGGGCGCCTCGCTGTCGTTCGCGGCCGCCCTGCTGGGCCTCACGTGCGAGGTGTGGCAGGTGCGCGCGTCCTTCGACGCCAAGCCGTACCGCCGCTTCCAGATGGAGGCCTACGGCTCGGTGTGCCACTCCTCGCCGTCGGACCTCACCGAGTCCGGGCGCGCGATGAACGCGGCGGACCCGAACACGACGGGCTCGCTCGGCATGGCCATCAGCGAGGCCGTCGAGGCCGCGGCGAAGGACCCGCTCGCGCACTACTCGCTCGGCTCCGTGCTCAACCACGTGATGCTGCACCAGTCGGTGATCGGCCAGGAGGTCCTGACCCAGCTCGCGGACACGGAGGAGAAGCAGATCGACGTCGCGTTCGGTTGCGCGGGCGGCGGCTCGAACCTCGCGGGCCTGACGTTCCCGCTGATCGGCCAGAACCTGCGCGAGGGCACCACCACGCGCGTCGTCGCGTGCGAGCCCGCTGCGTGCCCGTCCCTGACGCAGGGCGAGTACCGCTACGACCACGGTGACGTCGCGGGCCTCACGCCGCTGCTCAAGATGCACACGCTCGGCAAGGACTTCGTGCCGCCGGCCATCCACGCGGGCGGTCTGCGCTACCACGGCATGGCGCCCATGGTCTCGCACGCCCTCAACCTCGGGCTGCTCGAGGCGATCGCGGTGGACCAGGACACGGCCTTCGCCGGTGGGGTGGAGTTCGCGCGCGCCGAGGGGATCATCCCCGCGCCCGAGTCGACGCACGCCGTCGCGGCCGCGATCGCGTACGCGCGCACGGCGGCCTCGGACGGCCAGTCGGTGCTGATCGGGCTCTCTGGCAACGGGGTCCTCGACCTTCCGGCGTACGCCGCGTACGTCTAGAACCTTCGCCGACGACGGCGGCCGCCGGGACCTGCGCAGTGCCCGGCGGCCGTCCTCGCGGGCGATGATGGGGACATGAGCCAGCACCGACCCGCCTCCACAGCCCCTCTTCGCACGCAGCTCGCGGACCTCGCCGTCGTCGGCGGTCATGTGGTCCCCGTCGACGGCGACCCCTTCACCGGGACCGTCCTGGTCCAGAGCGGCGTGATCACCGCGCTCGGGCCGGACGTCGAGGTCCCCGAGGGCACGCCCACGGTCGACGCGGGCGGCAAGTGGGTGCTCCCCGGCTTCATCGAGGCCCACGGGCACATGGGCGTCATGGAGGAGGGGGAGGGCTGGGCCGGCAACGACACGAACGAGATGACCCACCCTGACGGTTCGGCGCTGCGGGCGATCGACGCGATCAACGTCGAGGACGAGGGCTTCCGGGACGCGTTGCTCGGCGGCGTGACGTCCGCCGTGGTCAAGCCCGGCTCGGGCAACCCGATCGGCGGGCTCACGCTCGCGATGAAGACGTGGGGCGGGCGCACGGTCGACGAGCAGGTCATCAGCGAGTCGGTGTCCGTGAAGTCGGCGCTCGGAGAGAACCCGAAGCGCGTGTACGGCGAGCGCAAGGAGACGCCGTCCACGCGTCTGGGCGTCGCGAAGGTCATCCGCGCGGCGTTCACGGCGGCGCAGGACTACGTCGCGAAGCGCGAGCACGCGGCCGCGAAGGGTGAGCCGTTCGAGCGTGACCTCGGCAAGGAGACCCTTGCGCGGGTGCTCGCGGGCGAGCTGATCTGGGACCAGCACACGCACCGCGCGGACGACGTCGCGACGGCGATCCGCCTCGCGGAGGAGTTCGGCTACCGGCTCGTGGTGAACCACGGCACGGACGCCGCGCCGATCGCGGACGTGCTCGCGGAGAAGGGCGTCCCCGTGATCTTCGGGCCCATGATCACGTCGAGGTCCAAGATCGAGCTGCGGGACCGAGACATCGCGAACCTCGGGCGCCTCGCGCGCGCCGGGGTCACGGTGGCGATCACGACGGACCACCCCGTGGTGCCCGTGAACTTCCTGGTGCACCAGGCGTCCTTCGCGGTCAAGGAGGGGCTCGACCCGACCACGGCGCTCGAGGCGCTCACGGTCAACCCCGCGCGGATGCTGGGGCTCGACCACCGCATCGGGGCGCTCCGCGAGGGCCTCGACGGGGACGTCGTGATCTGGTCCGACGACCCGCTCGACATCTCCTCGCGCGCCGAGCGCGTGTTCATCACGGGCACCGAGGTGTTCGCGTGGGACTCGGGGGCCGACGGCGGGCGTGGGGCCGGTCGCGTGCGCGAGCGGTCCGAGCGGTTCGCGCGGGAATGATCCCGGCCCTCTTGCCGCTGCAGAAGGCAGATGGTTGAATAGTTAACAACATCGAGCCCAGGAGCATAGTCATGCAGTTCGGCGTCTTCTCCGTCAGTGACATCACGGCGGACCCCACCACCGGGCGCACCCCCACCGAGGCGGAGCGCATCAAGGCGATCGTCGAGATCGCGAAGAAGACCGAAGAGGTCGGCCTCGACGTGTTCGCGATCGGCGAGCACCACAACCCGCCGTTCTTCTCCTCCTCGCCCACCACGACGCTCGCGTACATCGCCGCGCAGACCGAGCGCCTCCTGCTCTCGACGGCCACGACGCTCATCACCACGAACGACCCGGTGAAGATCGCCGAGGACTTCGCGATGCTCCAGCACCTCGCGGACGGGCGCGTCGACCTCATGATGGGCCGCGGCAACACCGGGCCGGTGTACCCGTGGTTCGGTCAGGACATCCGCAACGGCATCAGCCTCGCGGTCGAGAACTACGCGCTGCTCCACCGGCTGTGGCGCGAGGACGTCGT
>JAAYZM010000463.1 GCA_012514835.1 Actinomycetales bacterium | reverse complement strand
TCGCGGTCCAGCCGCCCGGGACGCTCGACCGCCACGAGCTCGACGACCTCTACGGGATCGTCCTGGTCGAGGCCCTCGGCTCGGACGCGTGCATCCTCACGGGCGCCGACCCGGCCGAGCTGGTCCCGGCGGACTTCCTGGGTCGCCTCGCGGCGGACCTGCGCGAGGCGGACACCGTGGTGGTCGCGGACCTGTCCGGTGACTCTGCCCTCGCCGTGGCCGAGGCCGGGGTGGACGTGCTCAAGATGAGCCACGAAGAGCTCGTCGAGGCCGGGCTGGCCTCGGGCGAGTCTCCGCGTCAGCTGGTCGCGGCCGCCCGCAAGCTCCTCGCGATGGCGGACGACCAGCGCACGGGACGAGCGGTGATGGTCTCCCGCGCGGCCGAGCCCGGTCTCCTCGTGACCACCGACGCCGTGCACGAGGTCCACAGCCCACCCGTCACGGCGCACCACCACCGCGGTGCGGGCGACTCCCTCACTGCGGGCATCGCGGTGGGGCTCGCGCGCGGCGAGGACCTGCTCGACGCCGTGCGGCTCGGTTCTGCCGCCGGCTCGCTCAACGTGACCCGGCGCGGCCTGGGTACGGGCCGCCGCGAGCAGATCGAGCAGTTCGCCCCCCACGTGACGACCCGAGAGATGGGTAGAACACCATGAAGGTCTTGATCACCAACGACGACGGCATCGACTCCCCCGGCCTCGCGGTCCTCGCCCGGATCGCGCTCGCTCGTGGCTTCGACGTCGTGATCGCCGCGCCGGAACGCGAGTCCTCGGGGGCGAGCGCCTCGATCACGGGCGCCGAGGAGGACGGGCGGCTGCTCGTCTCGCTGCGCAAGCCACCGGGCCTCGACGTGGACGTCGCGTCCTACGGCGTGCGCGCCGCGCCCGGCCTCATCACGTTCGCGGCGGCGTACGACGGCTTCGGCGCCAAGCCCGACCTCGTGCTCTCGGGCATCAACCGGGGCCAGAACACGGGTCACGCGGTGCTCCACTCGGGCACCGTGGGCGCGCCGCTGACCGGGACCACCCACGGCATCCCCGGCCTCGCCGTCTCCCTCGCGAGCGCCGACCCGCAGCACTGGGACACGCCCGTGCCCTACGTCGAGGCAGCGCTCGACTGGCTCCTCGGCTCAGGGCTACGGGACCGCGTCGTGAACCTCAACGTCCCCGACGTCCTGCCCGCCGAGGTGCGCGGCCTGCGCCAGGCACCGCTCGCCGCCGTCGGCGTGGTCCAGGGCACGGTGCACGAGCTCGACGAGGGTCATCTCCAGCTCACGTACGCGGACGTCGCCGAGCGCGGGGACGCAGGGTCCGACGCCGTGCTCCTCGCGGACGGCTTCGCGACGCTGACCATCCTGCGCGCGCCCGTGTTCGACCTCGACCCCTCGCTCCCCGAGCACGAAGGGCCGCTCGTGGCCTAGCGTTCCTCGATCCCCCAGGGCGAGCCGTAGCCCGTGGCCTCGTCCGCGAGGAGGGTCAGGAAGGGCTCGGCGTCGAAGGCTTCCGGGCCGAGGACGCCGACCCCGTGCCACGTGCCCGCGGCGAGCAGCTCGAGCGCGACGACGGGGTTGATCGCCGTCTGCCACACGACGCACTGCACGCCGTACTCGGCCATCGACCACGCGTTGTCGACCACGTGGTACAGGTAGCTCGCCCGGGGTGCGCCGTCGGCCCCCGTCCCCGTGACGTGCACGCCCGCGCACGTCTTGCCCCGCATGCGCGGGCCGATCGTGGCGGGGTCCGGCAGGACCGCGGCGACCACGTCGCGCGGCGAGACCTTGACGGCGCCGGGCGCGTCCCGGTCCGCCGAGCGCACGCTCACCGAGGCCGTGCGGTCGAGGCCGAGCGCGTGGAGCGTGCGCAGGACGCCGATGAACTCCGCGCCGAGCCCGTACTTGAAGGTGACCTTCTGCGCGTCGAGCCAGCGCGGCATGAGGAGCACCTCCTCGTGCTCGACGTGGACGCACTCGACGGGGCCGATCCCGCCCGGGAACTCGAACACCTCGGGCTCGCTGAACGGCGGGAGGGTGTACCAGCCCTCCTCGAGCCCGCCGCGCCCCGCCTCCCACACGACGGGAGGGTTGAGGCACTCCTCGATCGTGGTCCAGATCGAGAACGACGGCGCGAAGATCTCGTTCCCGCGGGAGTCCGTGACCGTGAGGTTGGCGCCGTCACGGACCCCGAGCTCGTCGATCCGCGAGAACAGGTGGTCCTGGGCGTAGCGGGCGAACACGTCCGAGAGCCCGGGCTCGACGCCCATCCCGACG
>JAAYZM010000060.1 GCA_012514835.1 Actinomycetales bacterium | reverse complement strand
GCTCGGCAAGATCGCGGCGAACAAGCTCTTCGCGGCGATCGACGGCGAGGAGCTCGGCGGTGGCGTCGAGATGGTGCCGTGCCGCCTGGTCCCCCGCGAGTCCACCACCCCGCTCTCCTGACCCGCCAGCGGCCCCCCGGCCTCAGCGCACGCGGTCGAGGAGCCGCGCGATCTGGATGTGTGTCCGGAAGCTCGCCGTCATCTCGCGCGTCGAGTGGAAGTTGAGCACCACCGTGACCTCGCGCTCGGGGTCGGTGAAGCAGTGCACACCGAGCACCCCCAGGTGCCCCACGGGACGAGGCAGGGAGCGCAAGAACGGAGAGAACTCCCCGAAGCGCAGCTGCATGGCGCCGAGGCCGTAGTGGATCCCGGCCCGGAACCTTACGCGCGGCGCGGTCATCGCGGCGAACGTCTCCGGGCGCACGAGCGTGCGGTCCCGCAGGGCCGTGGCGAGGCGCGCAAGATCGTCGAGGGTCGTGACGATCCCACCACCGGACCAGTCGCACGAGAGGCTCGCGGCCCCGCTCAGCTCGACACCGTGGACCCACAGCGGTGCGATCCGGTCCGGCCCGGGCTCGCGCCGCCACAGCGCGCTCGCCGTCATCCCCGCCGGGTCGAGCACGCGTGATCGCAGCAGCTCGGTGAACGTTCGGCCCGTCACCTCCTCGAGGATCCGGCCGAGAAGTACGTACCCGGTGTCGCTGTACCGAAAACGTTTTCCGGGTGGGGCGACCGGGCGCTGGCGCTCTTTCGTGAAGGCGAGGAGCGACTCCGGGGTCCACTCGCGCTCGGGCCCGCTCGCCACGAGACGGTCGAACCGCGGGCCCGCCGTGACGGGTCCCTCGAAGTAGTCCGCAACGCCGGAGGTGTGCCCCACGAGCTGACCCACCGTCGCACCGGACCCGGCGAACAGCCCGGCGGTCTCGACGTCGGACAGAATCTCCGAGACGCACGTCGAGAGCGTGAGGCCCCCCGCCTCGACCTCCTGCATCACGAGCGCCGCGGTCGCGAGCTTGCCGACAGACGCCGCGTGGAACGGCAGCGCACGCTCGCCCGAGGAGTACTCGAGGCCGGGCGCGCGCACGAGGACCTGGGGTGCGGGGAGTCCGCGGCGTGCCCGACGGCGTCCAACCCGGGCAAGGTGCGTGTCGAGGGCCGTCGCGGCGGCCTCCGGGGCGAGCGTCGTGACCATGGCAGGCTGTCCTCAGAGGCTGGAAGCAATATTACGCTCCGTAATATAGGGGAAGGAGGCACACATGGCGAACGTGATCCTCGGCCTGCTCCTGCTCGCCGGGCCGCAGACCATCTACGCGCTGAACAAGCACTTCGAGGCGGGCGTCTCGCTCTTCGACCGCGCGAGCCTCGGCAGCCTGCGCGGCGCCCTCAACGGCTTGCTCGAGCGCGGCGAGGTGGAGTTCACCGCGAGCGTCGAGAACGGCCGCTCGAAAAAGACGTACACACCCACCCCGGCGGGCACGGCCGCGTTCTTCACGTGGCTCACCGGCCCGCTCACGGGCTCGGACCTCGAGACGCAAGCGCTCGCGCGCTGCTTCTTCCTCGGGCTCTTGCCCGACGACGGCGCCCGCCGGGCTGTCCTCGACATCATCGTGACCCGCATCGAGGCGGACGAGGCCGAACTGCTCGCGGCTACCTCCCACCTCGACGCGCTGGACCTGCCGCCCGAGCACCAGGGGATCTTCCGCTACCAGCGCGCGACGCTCGAGTACGGCCTCGCGGCCCACCGCGTGGGCGCCGAGCACTTCGCCCGCCTCCGCGACGCCCTGTAACGCCACATGCCGGGCGGCGCTAGGGTGGCGCCTGGCGGGACCACGCGCGCCCAGGTCACGCGCCCGCCGGCGGAGGGGCATGAGCACGACGCAGACGCCGAGCGCCCAGACCGCCGCGCCCGCGAAGATGACCCTGCCCACGCTCACCGCGATGGTGGTGGGCGGCATGGTGGGTGCGGGAGTGTTCTCGCTCCCGGCGCGCTTCGGCGTCGCGACGGGCGTGCTCGGCTCGCTCATCGCGTGGGCGATCGCGGGCGCGGGGATGCTCATGCTCGCGCGACTACGCGGGCTTCAGCTCCGCGATCGGCTTCGGGGACGGGGACACGCTGCTCGCCGTCGGGGTGTCGAGCGTCGGGGTGTGGCTGTTCCACGTCCTCGTGGCCCGCGGCGTGCGGGACGCGGCGATCATCAACCGCATCGTCACCGTGTTCAAGATCCTGCCGATCATCGCGTTCATCGTGGTGCTCCTGATCGGCTTCGACGCCGGGATCTTCCGCGACAACGTCTTCGCCTACGACGACCTCGGGGGCCTCGGCGAGCAGGTCAAGAACACGATGATCATCACGACGTTCGTGTTCATCGGTATCGAGGGCGCGAGCGTCTACTCGCGCTACGCGAAGCGCCGCGAGGACGTGGGCCGGGCCACGGTGCTCGGTTTCCTGTCCGTGCTGTCGATCTTCGCGCTCGTCACGCTGTCCTCCTACGCGGTGATGCCGCGCGAGCTGATCGCCCAGACCCGCCAGCCGTCCATGGCCGGGCTCTTCGAGTCCGTCGTCGGACCGTGGGGCGCCACGTTCATCTCGGTGGGCGTGGTGGTCTCCGTGCTCGGCGCGTACCTCGCGTGGACCCTCATGGCCGCCGAGGTCATCTACCACCCGGCCCGCAGTCACGACCTGCCGCGCGCGCTGGAAGGCTGTCCGACGGCGGCAAGCCGTGGTGGCTGGTCTCGCTGTGGGATACACCGCGTTCTTGTTCGTCGCGGCGGGCCTGAAGTTCTTGCTGCTCTCGACCGTGATCCTCGCGCCGCTCACCGT
>JAAYZM010000462.1 GCA_012514835.1 Actinomycetales bacterium | reverse complement strand
GAGCACACCGACTACAACGGCGGCACGTGCCTGCCCGTGGCCCTGCCCCACCGGACGTTCGTGGCCCTCACGCCGCGCGAGGACACGCGAGTGCGCCTCACCTCGGCCCAGGCGCCGGGCGAGCTGTGGGAGGCGGACCTCGCCCAGGTCGCACCGGGTCAGGTGGACGGCTGGGGCGCCTACGTGGTGGGCGTCGCGTGGGCGCTCGCCCAGGAGGGCGCCGTCGTCGGGGGCTTTGACGCCGCGGTCACCTCCGCCGTGCCCACGGGCGCGGGCCTTTCCTCCTCCGCCGCGATCGAGTGCGCCACGGCTCTCGCGCTCGACTCCGTCGCGGGCCTCGGGCTCGCGACCGACGACGACGGCCTCGCCCGCCTCGCCGACGCGTGCGTGCGCGCCGAGAACGAGATCGTCGGTGCCCCCACCGGCGGCATGGACCAGGCCGTGTCCCTGCGCTCGCACCCGGGCCACGCACTGCTCCTCGACACGCTCGACCACTCCGTGCGCCACGTACCCCTGGACCTCGACGCGCACGGGCTCGCGCTCCTCGTGATCGACACGCGCGCCCCGCACGCCCTCGTGGACGGGCAGTACGGTGAGCGCCGCGCCGCGTGCGAGCGGGCTGCCGCCGCGCTCGGGGTCGCCACGCTGCGCGAGGTCACGGACCTGGGCGGGGCGCTCGAGACGCTGGGCACGCTGCCCGACGCCGAGGTGGTGCGCCGCCGGGTTCGTCACGTGGTCACCGAGATCGAGCGCGTCGAGCTGCTCACCCGCGCGCTCGAGTCCGGGGACATGGCCGCCGTCGGACACTTCCTCGACGAGGGCCACGCCTCCCTGCGCGACGACTACGAGGTCTCGTGCCGCGAGCTCGACCTCGCGTGCGAGGCGGCCGTGGCCGCCGGTGCCCTCGGTGCCCGCATGACGGGCGGCGGGTTCGGCGGTTCGGCCGTCGCGCTCGTGCGCGAGGCCCAGCTCGACGCCGTCGCGGCAGCGGTCACCGGAGCATTCGCCGACGCCGGGCTCACCACGCCCGGCTTCCTGCGCGGGGCCTGAACAGACCGAGAGCCGAGACTCTCAGCGCACTACCAGCCTCTACCCCCATACTTGCCCTTGGTCAACACCGCCCCGAAGCCTGAGGAGCACCACCCGTGAGCACCCACCGGAAGCGCTACGCGAACGTCGCGGGCGCCTTCGCCCTCGCCGTCGTCCTCGCCTCGTGCACGGCGAACGACCCCGAACCCACCCCCACCGGCGCCCCGAGCGGCACCACCGCCGGCGAGCTGAGCGAGCTGCCGCCCGTCGAGGCGCTCCAGGCCGAGATCATCGGCGTGGTCGACGACTACGCGTGGGCGCGGGTCGAGAACGACCGCTTCGAGGCCGCCGTCGCCGCATGCATGCAGGAGGCCGGGTTCGAGTACACCCCCGAGGAGTTCGTGGCCGACGACGAGGAGTCGGACACCGACTCCCTCGAGTGGGCCCGCACGAACGGCTACGGCATCACCACGTACGAGGACCCCGAGGGAGGCGAGGACGAGGAGTCCGAACCGACGGCCAACGACCTCTACGTCGAGGGGTTGAGCGACGAGGAGCTCGACGCGTACTGGATCGCCTTCGAGGGCGAGGCCACGGAGGGCGAGGACGAGGGTGAGGGTGAGATCGACCTCGGTGACCTCGACCTCGACGAGCTCGACGAGGACGGCGACGGCGAGATCGACCTGGGCGACCTCGACCTCGGTGACGACGAGGAGCTTGAGCTCGACGAGGACGAGATCGAGCTGGGCGACGAGGAGTTCGAGCTCGACGAGGGCGACCTGGGCCTCGACGGTTCCGGCTACGGCGGCTGCCAGGGTGTGGCCTACGACGCGCTCGCCGAGAACCCGCTCCCTTACGACGCCCCCGAGCACCTCGAGGTGCTGACCCTGCTCGACGAGATGTACGCCGAGCTCGCGGTGGACGAGTCGATCGCCGCCGCGGAAGAGTCGTGGATCACCTGCATGGACGACAAGGGCTACCCCGACCTCGCCACGACCGACGACGCCCAGTACATCGTGTTCGACGCGTACGACGCCGCGTGGGAGCAGGTTCCCGAGGACGCCGAGGACATCGACCCCGAGCTGCTCGCCCCCGTGACGGAACTCGAGATCAAGGTCGCGACGGCGGACTACGAGTGCCGCGAGAGCGCCGGGCTCGAGGCGGCCAGCACGCAGGCCCAGCACGCGGCCGAGGCGGCGTTCGTCACCGAGCACCGCGAGGCCCTCGTCGCCTTCTTCGAGGACATGGGCGCGGCCCTGAAGTCCTGACGACCATGACGGCGGCGGGCGCGGCACGGTCCCGATCGACCTCCAGGCGGAGGGCGACGACGACGGCCGCGCTCGCCGCCGTCGTCGTCCTGCTCGCCGCGTGCTCGGGTGGCTCCGCGCCGGAGCCCGAGGCGACCGACCCGTCCCCGCTCGACTCGCTCATGGCTGAACACTTCACGTGGACGGAGATGTACGAGGCAAGTGACGCGGTCTGGGAAGAGCGCGAGCGGATCATCGCCGAGTGCATGCGCGAGTCGGGCTTCGAGTACTTCCTGACTGCCGACGTCAGCGAGGCCCCGGAGCCCGAGCCGACAGGCCCGATTCCTGAGGACCGGCTCGAGTTCGTCCAGCTCTATGGCTACGGCCAGTTCGTCGACGGTCCCTACCCACGCGATGCCACGCAGCTGGTGCAGCCCGACCTCAACGGCGAGTACCAGGAGTCGCTCAGCCCCGAAGCACAGTCCGCCTACCGGGCAGCGTTCTGGGGCACGAATCCCGTGTGGGAAGGCGACGGCACGAACGACGTACCGCTCAGCGAGCAGGGCTGCTCGGGGCGCGCCGAGGAGTGGGCGAGCACGCGCGACACGCTCCAGAGCCCCGCCTGGACGTGGATCCAGGACGCCATGAACACCCTCGACGAGGCGGCCCTCCGCGATGCGCGCGTGACCGAAGTCGTACTCGCATTCTCGACGTGCATGGCCCAGGCGGGCTTCCCGGAGGTCACGGTGGGGTGGGAGGAGGACAGCGCCTTCGCGTACCTCCAGGCCCAGTACAGCGAGCTGATGTCCGGGAGCGGCAAGGCCCGCGTCGCCGACCTTGAGGAGCTGGGCCAGCTCGAGATCGAGCTCGCCGTAGCCGAAGAGCTGTGCATGCGCAGCACCGGCTCGCACGAGATTCGACGCGCCGTCCGGGCCGAGTATGAGCAGGAGTTCATCACCGCCCACCGCGCCGAGCTCGAAGCGCACCTCGCTGCCGTCGCGGAGCTCGTGGGCGACTAACACTCCCTGGTCACGGATGTCGCGCGGTGGCAGGATGCGGCCCATGAGAGGGCTCGCAGCCACGGTGGCGGTCGGGGTGGCAGCGCTCCTGGCCGCGTGCACTGGGCCGACACCCGAGCCACCGAGCCTCGCGGACACCTTGTTCGGCCCGCTCGACCGGCTCTACTACGACGCGAAGGCCCAGACCGACGAGGAGTACTTCGCCCAGGTCGCCACGACCGAGGAGGCCATCGCGGCCTGCATGGCCGAGGCGGGCTTCGAGTACCTGCCCGCCACGGGGAACTACTCACGGATCTCGACCCAGGACCTCATCGCCAACCTGCCGGACGCCGAGGAGTACGCGAAGGAGTACGGCTACGGGGCGGTCCGCAACCCCGGCGGCTCGGCCCTGGAGCCGCCCGAGGACCCCAACGAGGCGATCCGGGACGCGCTGAGCCCCGAGGCCTACGACGAGTATCAGCTCGCCCTGCACGGGCCGATCGCGATCTGGGACGGCACCGGAGAGATGCCCGAGACCGACTCAGGGTGCCAGAGCGCCGCCTACGAAGCCGCCTACCCCGCCGAGCCCGACCCGCTCGAGCAAGAGATCCTCGCGGAGATCAGCCGCATCGAGACCGAAGCCGTGCCCGCCCACCCGGACGTGGCCGAGCTGGACGGGCGCTGGGCCGAGTGCATGTCCGACGCCGGCTACCCCGGCCTCACCTCGCACCGCGCCGCCCGGGACGGCATCTGGGAGCAGTACCTCGAGCACGGTGGCGGTGCGGGCGAGGTGGGCCCGGACGGCATGACGGAGTCCGAGCGCGAGTTCCTCCCGATCGAGATCGCCCAGGCCACGGCGGACTGGCAGTGCCGCGATTCCCTCGGCTACGACGCCGCGGTCACGCGCGTGCGCGACACCCTCCAGCAAGAGTTCGTGGACGCCCACGCCCCAGAGCTCGAGGCCTGGGCCGCCCGGGTGCAGGAGTCCCAGAGCAAGTAGGGGCCGCACGGGGGCGCCGTCGTCGGCCCCGCCCTCCCCTCCCAGGGGGAGGCGCGTTTCCGACCCGAGGGGGACGAATCGCTCACGGCTCGCGTGGCACCGTGGACGGCGCAGGGGGCGCCACGGTCTCCGCGGGCGAGGAGATCACGTGAGGGCACGCACGGCACGAGTCGGCATGGCGCTGGGGGCGGTGCTCGCTCTCGGGGCCTGCACCGGGTCGCCAGAAGCAGGGTCACCAGAGGCGGGGCCGACGACGGCGGGCTCTGGCTCGACGTCTCAGTCAGCGGAACCCACGGGGACGGCGGCCGGGCCCGGCGACGAACAGACCGCGACCCCCTCCCCCACACCCACGCGTGAACCGAGCCCGCTCGACGCGCTCTTCTCCGAGGCGTACGGCGAGCTCACGTCGGGCCAGCAGCAGT
>JAAYZM010000461.1 GCA_012514835.1 Actinomycetales bacterium | reverse complement strand
CTTGACCTTGGTGGTGAACTTCCGGTTCTTGCCGAGCACGTCGAGCGCCGCCACGGCCGTGAACAGCTTGGTGCTGGACGCCGCGATGCGGGCCTTGGTGCCGAGCCGGTCCGCGACCACGCGCCCCGACTCGACGTCCACCACGCGCAGCGAGTACGCCTTGCCGAGCCCGCCCTCGGCGAGGAGCGAGCCGAGCTTCGTGGCGATCGCGGCCTCGGCGTCGACCGTCGAGACCTCCGCCTCCGGCGCGGGGCGCAGCGCGGGGTCGCGCGGCCAGTCCCACGCCTGCGCGGCGCCGCCCCCGGTCAGGACGAGCCCGAGCGCGAGCACGGCAGCGGTCACGCGTGCCCGACGGCGGGACGCGGCGGGGCGGAACATAGCGGGACGAGTCACCCGACGAGTGTAGGCAGTCGCACCGACGACGACGGCTCCCGGGGACCGCCGTCGTCGGACCCTCGTCTCCGCACCCTGCCGCACGGGGCCCCACGGTCCCGGGGAACGCCCAGGCTGCGCGGATACGATCGAGGCAGCGAAGGAGCCCCACCACCGATGAGTCCCACCCCTGACAGCGCCCTGTCCCCGAGCGGTGCGCTCGCCGCGTTCCTCGCCGAGCGCGAGCCCGCGGAGGCCGACCGCCTCTTGCTCGAGCTGCGCCGCCTCGCGATGACCTACAAGTTCGGGATCGACGAGGTCATGACGAAGATCTCGATCCTGCGCGAGGAGTTCCGCCACCTGCGCCTCTACAACCCCGTGGAGCACGTGGGCTCGCGCCTGAAGTCCTTCGACTCGATCCTCGCGAAGTGCCGCCGCAAGGGCATCGAGCTGGACCCGGACGCGATCCGCGCGCAGATGTTCGACATCGCCGGGGTGCGCGTGACGTGCAGCTTCGTCTCGGACATCTACCGGGTGCGGGACATGCTCGTGGGGCAGACGGACCTGACCGTCCTCGAGGAGCGCGACTACATCGCGGCGCCCAAGCCCAACGGCTACAAGTCGCTGCACCTCATCGTCAAGGTGCCCGTGTTCTTGTCAGACCGCGTCGAGGACGTCGTGGTGGAGATCCAGCTGCGCACCATCGCGATGGACTTCTGGGCCTCGCTCGAGCACAAGATCTACTACCACTACGACCGCACGGTGCCCACGCACCTGACCGACGCGCTCAAGCTCGCGGCGGACACGGCGTGGTCCCTCGACACCGCGATGGAGCGGATCCACGAGGAGATGAAGGAGATCCGCAACGGAGACGTGTCTCCCCAGGAGCTCGACGACCTGCTCGACCCGACCGAGCAGCTGCGCCAGATCTTCACCGACCCCCCGGAGTGAGCGGGGGTTACAGGAGCGGGGCGCCGGTGCCGACCTGGACGGGGGTGCCGAGGGGGGCGGTGGCACCCGGGGTCGGGTCGTAGCGGTGCGCGACGACGACGCTCGCGCCCCCGGCGTCCGAGCCCTCCACGAACACGGCGTCCTCGCGGCGGCCGTCACCCGTGAGGTAGCCGTCCCACGCGACCACGGCCCGCAGCGCGCCCGAGGTCCGCACGTGCTCCCGCGCGTGCCCTTGCGCCTGGGACAGCTCGCCCGCGAACCGTGCGAGCTCACGCCCCTCGGGCTTCTCGATGATCGTGAAGGGGATGAGCGGCCCGCCCTCCGGCACGATCGAGTCGATCGCGTGACCGAGCGCGAGCTCCACGAGGGCGCGCAGCTCCGCCGACGGCGGGACGCCCTGGGCGGCACCTGCTGCCTGACCCGCGGCGCTGGCCCCAGGCTGGCCCGCACCAGCACCGAGCTGCGCGGCGGCCCACTCGACGTACGGCCCGAACCAGCCGCGCTCGCCAGCGGTCCAGCGCTTCGCGACGGCGGCCATGGGGAAGATCATCGGGTTCCCGGGCGCGGCGTTGGTCACCGCGAGCTCGGCGCCGTCGGCGTCGGAGAACACGGCCCACCGGGCGCCCGGGACGCGCGCCACGACGGCGTCTCCGAGCGTGACCCCGAGGGCGTTGATCACGTTGTTCGGGTCGCCGCGCTCGGCCTGCCACGACGCGAGCAGGTTGTCGCTCAGGGTGCCGAGGTCCGCGAGCGAGAACGTCGCGGCGTCGGGGATCATCGTGCGCAGCTCCGCGAGCCAACGCGTCTCCCCCTCGTTGAGCTCGAGCGTCTCGCCCGCGGCCGGGCCGGACGGCACGGCGGGGACGGACTGCGGGGGCGGGTTGTCCTGCGACGGGCGGCGTCGGAAGATGCTCACCCTTCCCCCTTCGACCCTCACGGCGACGCGCTTGAGGATATGTCCGCCACGAACGGAATGTGACGGACCACTCGCGCGGTTGGAGAGGCATGAGCATCGATGACATCCCTCTGACCAGGATCGACGGCGCCACGACGAGCCTTGGCGAGTACGCGGGCCAGGCCAAGCTGATCGTGAACCTCGCGTCGCGCTGCGGCTACACCCCGCAGTACGAGAAGCTCGAGGCGCTCCAGCGCACGTACGGCGAGCGCGGCTTCACGGTGCTGGGCTTCCCGTCCAACCAGTTCGCGCAAGAGCTCGACTCGGACGCCGAGGTCGCCGAGTACTGCTCCACCACGTGGGGTGTCACGTTCCCGATGTTCGCGCGCACGGACCTGCACGGCGCGGACGGGCACCCGCTCTACGCGCACCTCACGCAGGTGTCCGACGCCGAGGGCCAGGCCGGTGACGTCGCGTGGAACTTCGAGAAGTTCCTCGTCACGCCGGACGGCGCGATCCACCGCTTCCGCTCGGCCGTCGAGCCGGACGCCCCCGAGATCGTCGGGCTCATCGAGGCAGCACTCCCCCGCGCCTGACCGGGTCCGGCCACCGACGGCCGACGCACGGCACCGCGGGTGAAACTTCCGGTCAGAGCCGTTTCTTCTCATGAACCTCGCTAGGGTCGAACGAAGTGCAAGGCCTTTGTCCGTTTCCTAGAGGAGTTCTGCCATGTCTCGGGCCCGGCTCGCCCTCCCGGCACTACTGGCCGCCACCGTCCTGACCCTCGCGGCGTGTGCCACCCCCGCCGCGAGCGACCCGGCCAGCAGCGTCGCGGCGGCGCAGGAAGACGAGGGGCCGACGACGGACGAGCCTGAGCTGCCCGTGAGCGACACCGACCCCGACGGCGGGGCCGGGCCGGACGAGGACGCCGTCACGTACGAGAACACGGGCAGCGTCCTGGCCCCGGAGTGCGGCGTCGTGGTCCACCACCCGATCGAGCACGAGGTGCTCGAGTGGACGCACACCGAGGTCGAGGGCGGGTTCGAGTGCTACTCCCTCGTGGACTCGAAGGGTGACGCGCTGTTCATCTTCGAGGAGATCGCCGCCTCGCTCGACGCCGCCGGCTACGAGCAGACGTCCAAGACCCCCGGCGACTCGAGCGCGGACGCCGTGAACGTCCTGAGCTACCTGATCGACGACGGCGAGCTGCACGTGACCGTCCAGCAGACCGGCCCCACGGGACTGCACACCCACTACGCCTTCCACAGCCCCGCCCGGGGCAACGGCTGACCGAGGAGAAGTCATGAAGACCCGCACCATCGCGACCGCCGCCACCCTCGCCCTGGCGGCCGGCGCGCTCGCAGGTTGCAGCTCGATCCAGGACAAGGTCGAGGAACGCCTCGCCGAAGAGCTCGTCGAGCAGGCCATCGGGGACGGCACGGAGGTGAACCAGGACGAGGGGACCATCACCCTGAAGGACGACGACGGCAGCGAGCTGACGATCGACACCGATCAAGAGCTGCCGGAGGACTTCCCCAGCTCGATGCCGCTGCCCAGCCAGTACACGGTGGCCCAGGCGATGCGGATGAGCAACGGTGACGGCCTCATCCTCTCGGTCGTCCTGACCACCGAGCTCGAGTTCGACGCGGTGAAGGCGGAGCTCTCCGGGGCGCTGGAGAGCAGCCCGTGGGTGCCCAAGAGCGACCCGACCGAGGTCATGATGGGCGAGATGGAGAGCTGGTCCCACATGCTCGAGCTCGACGGTCTCGAGGCCATGGTGACGGTCGGGGCGATGCAGGACGACATCTCCGTCACGTACTACATGGAGCGCTCCCCCGAGGAGGAGTGAGCGCGCCGCAGGGCCGGTCGGCTCAGCCGCGCCGCCGCGCCACCCAGCCCGTGATCACCGCCCCGGCCACGGCCCACGCGCCGAGCACCACGAACGAGCGCCCTACGTCCGTGACGAACCCGTCCGTGAGCCCGGCCCGGATGGCCGTGGCCATGTGCTCGAACGGCAGCACGGAGTGCACGCCCGCGAGCCAGCCGGGCAGGTTCGCCGCGGGGTAGACGATCGGGGAGAACAGCAGCACCACGAACACGAGCGCGTTCGAGATGAGGTTCGTGACCATGGGGTTGGCGATCGCGAACGCCATCGCGGACCCGACGGACACGGCCATGAGGGCCGCTAGCACCACGGCGGGCAGCACGAGCCACGACACGTCGAGGCTCACCCCGAACCGCCACGCGGCCACCACGAGGGACAGCACCGTGCCGGGCAGCGAGAGCAGCGTGTAGAGCGCGAACATCGCGGCGAGCTGCGCGGAGCGCGGCACGGGCAGCGACCACACGAAGTCGAACGACCCGTTCATGCGCTGCTCGCCCACGCCGCCGGGGATCATGATGAACCCGAGCGGGATCAGGGCCAGCGTGGGGATGCCGGTGGTGATGTAGACCGCCGTGGTGGGCGTGAGCTCGGGGTAGAAGAACCCGTACATGATGGCCATGCCCACGCCCATCATGAACTGGATCACCACCATCATCACGGCCCACTCGCGCAGGCTGGCCCACTCCCAGCGCGCGCTGAGCGCGAACGCGCGCAGCCACCCGGTGCGGGTCGGGGCGCTCATGGACAGGGTCGCCCCGGTGGGCGCCGTCGTCGTCGTCATCTGCGCCTCCCGAGCGCTCGGACCGCCAGGGCCGCGCAGACCACGGCCCACGCCCCCACCACGGCGTAGGACACCGCGAGGTCGGGGTGGGGCAGGTCCGTGAGCGAGGCGCGCACGAGGTCCGCCATGTGACGGAACGGCAGCCACGAGTTCACGGTCGCGAGCCACGGGGGCATCTGCGAGGCGGCGAACAGGATGGGGGTGAACGCGAAGAGCGCGAACACCAGGAACTGGGTCACGAGCCGCGTGACCATCGGGTTGGTGATCGCGTGGGCGATCGCGTAGCCGAGCATCGTGCCCGCGAAGCCGGTGAGCAGCAGCGCGGGCACCACGTCGGGGGTGATCGCGAGCGGCAGCCCCTCGTACCGCCACACGGCCACCCCGAGCGAGATCGCCACGGCGGGCAGGCTCGCCACGAGGCACACCACGTACCAGGCCAGGGCGGACGCGGTGCGCGGCACGGGCAGCGCGTGGATGAAGTCGAAGCTGTGCGTGACCTTCTGGTCCGCCACCAGCTGCGGCCCCAGGACCATGCCCACCATGACGAGGTTGACCACGGGCACGCCGGTCGACACGAACAGCGCGGAGGCCAGCGGGATCTCGTCGAAGAACAGGCCGATGCCGAGCACGAAACCCACGCCGCTGAGGACCTGCACCGCGGCGAGCACCACGAGCCACAGGCGCAGGCTCGCGAGGTGCCACGCGAGCATCGCGCGGAAGCCGGAGAACCAGTACGCCGCGCCCGCGCGCAGGGCAGGGACGAGGTGTCCGACTGCGGACGGTGGGGTGGCCGTCGTCGTCATGCCTCGCCGCCGGTGCCGTTCGCCGAGGCGTGCCCGGTCAGGCGGATGTAGACGTCCTCGAGGGTCGTGGCGCCCAGCGCGTACTCCTCCGCGACGCCCGCGCCCATGAGGCCCACGGCCCAGTCGATGCCCGCCGCGGCGGCGGACTCGTCGATCGTGGTGACGAGGTTGTTGCCCACGCGCACGGGGTGGCGCACCCAGTCCGGGGCCTCGGGCGTCGTGACGCCGGGGCTGAGCATGACCTGCAGGCGCAGCTGGCCGCGGTCCTGCGCCTTGAGGGCCGACGGCGTTCCCTCGGCCACGATCGTGCCGTCCATGATCACCGCGAGGCGGTCCACGGACTTCTCGGCCTCGAGCACGTTGTGCGTCACGAGCATGACGGCGCAGCCCTCGGCGCTGAGCCGGCGCACCTGCTCCCACAGCAAGCGGCGGCGCAGCGGGTCGACGTCGTTGGTGGGCTCGTCGAGGATCACGAGGCGTCCGGGCCACACCGTGGCCATCGCGAATCCCACGAGGCGCTTGACGCCGCCGGAGAGCTTGACGCCCATCTCGTCGCGCCACTCGCCGATGTCGAGGGCCTCGATCAGCGTGTCCGTGCGGGCGCGCACGGTGGCCGGGTCCCCGCCGCGGATGCGGCCCGTGAGCTCGATCGCCTCGGCGGCCTTGAACGAGTCGATGGGCATCTGCGCCTGGGGCAGGTAGGAGCAGAGCTGGCGCGCGACGTCGGGCTGGGCCACGAGATCGTGCGGGCCGATCGCGAGGCTGCCCGAGGTGGGCTTGAGGAGCCCGATGATCTGCTTGACGAGCGTGGACTTGCCCGCGCCGTTGGGGCCGAGGAGGCCGTACACCTCGCCGGGCTCGACGTGCAGGGTCAGGGCGTCGTTGGCGCGGGCCCCGCCCGGGTACACCTTGGTGACCTCGCTGGCCCGGAAGGCCCAGTCGGTGGCGATGGCGGTCACGGTTCCTCCGTGGAGTCGTCGAGATATATCGCGTTGCGCGAGACACGATATATCTCGTTGGCACGCCTGCGCAAGACAGTTCCCGCCGTTACGGTGGAACGAGGAGGACACGACCATGAACGCTCCCGAAGACTCCGGCCCTCGCCTGCTCTCTGGCGGCAACCCCCAGATCCCGAAGGGCAACGGCGACGGCCCCGTCCAGGACTACGTCGCCGCGATGCCGGGCTGGAAGTCCGACGTGGGGCGCCGCCTCGACGCGCTGATCTCCGCGAAGATCCCCGACGTGCACAAGGGTGTGCGGTGGAACCAGCCGCACTACGGCAAGGACGACGGCTGGCTCGTGTCCTTCCGCTGCTACACCAAGTACGTCCAGGTCCAGCTCTTGCGGGGAACCTCGCTGGATCCCGAACCGCCCAAGGCCTCCAAGCACGCCGAGGTGCGCTACCTCGACATCCACGAGGACGACGAGCTCGACGAGAAGCTCCTGGGTTCGTGGTTCGCGCAGTCCGCGAAGCTCCCCGGGGTCAAGCTCTAGCCCGAGGGAGACGTCACGCCACCACGGCGGCGACCGCGCTCACCTCGATGAGGGCTCCCGGCACGCCGAGCCCCGCGACCCGCGCGGCCGTCACGAGCGCGGGAGCACCGGGACCCGCGAGCATCGGTCCGATCGCCCCGTAGGCGGCGTCGAGGTCCGCGTCCGCGACGAGCAGCACGTTCCACTGCACCACGTCGGCGAACGTGGCCCCGGCCGCCGCGAGCGCGACCCCGGCGTTCTCGAGGGCGCGGCGGGACTGCGCGGCCACGTCGCTCGAGACGAGCTCCCCGGTGGCGTCCACACCGTTCTGCCCCCCGACGTAGATGGTCGTGGCGCCCGGCGGGACGACGGCCACGTGGCTGAACGCCGGGCTGACCACGAGCCCGGCCGGCTGCATGCGTGTGATCTCCATGCCCCGCACCTTCCCACGCCCCACCGACAGCTCCAGATGGTCCCGGCGCTGAACGAGGACGCCGCGTTGTCACTCTTTACGCCCTAAAGATGGATAAGAGCGCGCGCTATCCCTCTTTAGCGGGCGCCGGTGACGCGGCGCGCACCTCGGCGCGGTGGCGAGCGGCCTCGCGCGCGGCGAGGTAGTCGACGTTCCCCGCGAGGTAGACGAGGCCGAGCACGAGGAGAACCAGGCCCACGAGGACGGCGAGCAGACCGATCCACGTCACGGCGACCCAAGCGACCTCGAAGTCGTAGCCACCGCGCAGCAGGTTGTACGCGGCTACCTCCCGCGCCACCGCACCGAGCACGAGGAGCACCACTCCCCACGCGAGCGGCGTGACCGACCGTGCGACCGTGTGACGAACCTCTGTGCTCATGGCCCCTCCCCCTGCTCGTGGTGCCACGAGGCTAGTGGTCAGGACTCGGGCGGGGAAGAGAGCGCGTCGGTGAGCAGGGCGACGAGGGCCTCGAGCTGGACGTCGGTGGACGAGCCGGACTCGTCGTCGTCGGCCCCGTCGAGCGCCTTGGCCGCGAGACCGGCCTTGGCGTCGATGAGCTCGGCGATCTTCGAGTCGATCGTCTGCGCGGCGATGATGCGCCACGCGGTGACGGGCTCGTCCTGACCGATCCGGTGGATGCGGTCGATCGCCTGCGTCTGCTCGGCGTTGGTCCAGGACAGCTCAGCGAGCACGAGGTTCGACGCGACCTGCAGGTTGATACCCACCCCCGCGGCCATGAGCGAGCACACGATGATCGAGACGCCCTCGTCCTCGGTGAACGCCCGGATGGCCTCGTCGCGCGCCTTGCGCGTCTGGTCCCCGCGGATCGAGGTGTAGCCGATCCCGCGCTCCGCGAACGTGCGCTCGGCGTGGTCCATGACGTCGAGGTGCTTGGCGAAGAACACGACCTTGCCCACGTTGCGGGCCAGCTGGGCCGCGTAGTCCGCCGCGAGCCCGGCCTTCGCCTGGCCGATCTTGCGGACCATCGTGAAGACGTTGTCGCCCGTCTTCTGGTCGCTCGAGTCCTTCAGCTCCGCCGCAGCCACACGCCGCGCCAGCGCGAGGTCGATGCCGGGGGCGCCGTCGTCGGACCCCCGCGCCGCGAGCGCGGCACGGTAGCGGGACACGAGACGCTGCGCGAGCGCCTCCTCGGAGGCGCGGATGGACCGGCCCACGGCGCCGTCGAGCTCGACGGGAAGGTCCGCGACGCGGCGGGCCGGGATGTCCGCGGCCACGTCGATCTTGCGGCGGCGCACGATGCCCATGTCGATCACGGCCTGTCGGGCGGCGGCGTAGAAGCCCTGGTCCGCGGGGGTGAGGCCCGTCTCCTCGAGGGCGGTCTGCAGGGCACTGAGCGGCGTGGTCTCGTCGATCCACCCGAGGAACTGCCAGATGGCCCGGAAGTCCTCGATGTCGTTGAT
>JAAYZM010000460.1 GCA_012514835.1 Actinomycetales bacterium | reverse complement strand
CGAGCCGCCGTACAGCTCCGTGCTCTCGATCACGAGGGTCTCGCGTCCGGCGTCGGCCGCGGCGAGCGCCGCCGTCATCCCCGCCGAGCCGCTGCCCACCACGAGCACGTCGACCACCTTGTCGAAGCTGGCCATCGGTCACCTCCTCGGTCTCGCGGTCCGGTCCTGGCTGAACCGGACATTCACGTCCATTTACAGGTTACTGGTGGGTAACCTTGTGAGACAGGGACGGAAGTCCGGGGGCACGAAACACAGGCGTAGGCTCGACGCGTGGCCCTACGCAGAGACGCCGTCCGCAACCGTGCGACGCTCACCCGCGCCGCAGCAGAGGTGTTCCGCGAGCACGGTGCCGACGCCCCGCTCGACCTCGTCGCCCGCCGCGCCGGGCTCGGCCGCGGCACGCTCTACCGCCACTTCCCCGACCGCGGCGCCCTGCTCTCCTCGCTCATCGAGGACCGGTTCCTCACCCTCGAGCGCTTCGCGTCGGGGTACCCGGACGACGACCTCGTCGAACGTCTCCTCGTCGAGATCTGCGGCCTCCTCAGCGACGTCCCCGGCCTCATGACCACCGTGCGAGGCCTGCCCAGCGCGGCCGAGCGCCTCGCCGACGTCACCGCGCGCACGAGCGCCCTCCTGCGGTCCGCGCTCGAGCGAGCACAGGACGCGGGGCTCGCGCGGTCCGACGTCGGCCTCGAGCACCTCCTCGTCACGTTCGCGATGTTCGACGGCGCCATCCTGGCCGGAGGACGCCGCCCCGCCGCCGGCTTCCCCCACCTGGCGCTCGAGCTCACCCTGCGCGGGCTGCGCCCGGCCGACCGCGTCGACGCCCCCGTGCCCGAGCGGCTCATCCCGTTCCCCGTGCCGGAGGGCGGCTCGGGGGCGTGACCCTGGCTGGCCTGCGAACGGCCGCGCCTCGCACACCGCCGCGCGCGTAACCTGTACCCGCGGACCGCTCGCCGGGCCGCGCGGGCCTCTAGCTCAGTTGGTAGAGCATCGGACTTTTAATCCGCGGGTCGTGGGTTCGAGCCCCACGGGGCCCACCCACGCACCCGAGCCCTGGAGGCCCCCGTGCACTTCACGCACCTGCGCCACGTCCCCACCGGCCTGCGCGCGCCCGAGCTCACGCTGCGCCCCCTCACGGCGGACGACGCCGCAGCGGACTTCGACGCCGTCATGTCCTCGCGTGAGGCGCTGCGCGTGTGGGAGCAGTCCGCGTGGCCCGCGGACGACTTCACCGTCGAGGCCAACCGCGAGGATCTCGCTGGCCTCGAGCGCAGGCACGGAGCACGCCAGGCCTTCACCTACACCGTCACCGACCCCGCGGGCGAGCGCTGCCTCGGTTGCGTCTACGTGATGCCACCCGACGCGAAGATGTACGACGGCGCAGCCATCACGCCGCTGCGTGAGCTGACGTGGGCGGACGTCGACGCCGCCGTCTACTTCTGGGTCCGCACCGAGTTGCACTCCGAGGGCACCGACCGCGCGCTCCTGGCCGCGCTGCGCGACTGGTTCACCCGCGAGTGGGACCTGCGCACCGTGCTCTTCGTGACCAACGAGGCGCTCACGCAGCAGGTCGCGCTGCTCGAGACTGCGGGACTCGCCCCCGCGTTCCAGATCACGGAACGCGACAAGCCGAGCCCCTACGTCGCCTTCGTGTGAGGCGTAGGTTCGAGGCGGACGGGGCGAGCCCGAGCGGGTAGATCGAGTCGACGAGATCACGGGGACGGCACTCATGCGACGCGCGACGATCCTCGTGGCAACCGTGGTCGTCATGACCGGTCTCGCCGGATGCGGCACGGTTCCAGGCGGAGAGCCCATGGAGACCTCGGAGTCCCCGAGTCCTCGAGCCGCTGCGAGCACCCCCGCGCCCACAGCGCAGGCGCCCGACGAGCCGTCCCCCACCACATCAAGCGAGTCGGGCACGGTCCGCCTCCCTCCGAGCGAAGGCGTCTTCGACTACCAGCTCGGTGGTGAGTACGACGCCGTGCCGACCGGGCAGGGCGAGCGCACCCCCGACGTCGTGGTCCGGGACGCGACCGCACCCGCTCCTCATGACGGCTACGGGATCTGCTACGTGAACGGCTTCCAGACCCAGCCGGGCGAGTCCGAAGAGTGGGCGGTCAGCCGCAACGACCTGCTCCTCCACGACGCCGAGGGCACGCTCGTCACCGACCCGAGCTGGCCCGACGAGTACGTCCTCGACCCGTCCACGGCCGAGCAGCGCGCCGGCATCCTCGCGGCGATCACACCGATCATCGACGGCTGCGCCCGCGCAGGGTTCGCCGCCGTAGAGATCGACAACCTCGACACGTGGACCCGGTTCGATCGCATCTCCCGCAAGGGCGCCCTCGCGCTCGCCCGCGCCTACGTGGACCACGCCCACGCCGCCGGGCTCGCCATCGCCCAGAAGAACGCCGCCGAGATCGCCACCGTGGCCCACGATGACCTCGGGTTCGACTTCGCCATCGCCGAGGAGTGCGCCGTCTGGGACGAGTGCGGCGCGT
>JAAYZM010000459.1 GCA_012514835.1 Actinomycetales bacterium | reverse complement strand
CCGGTGTGGCCCTTCCCCACGACTGGCTCACGTGGCGGTTGGCGGGAGCGACCGGCCTGGACACCCTCGTGACGGACCGTTCCGACGCGTCCGGCACGGGCTACTGGTCCCCCACGGGCGAGTACCGCCGCGACCTCCTCGAGCTCGCGCTCGGGCGCGGCGACGTCGCCCTGCCGCGCGTCGTGGGTCCGGGCGAGAGCGCGGGGACGACGGCGGACGGTGCGCTCGACGGCGTGCCCGGCGGCATCCTCCTGGGCCCCGGGGCCGGCGACAACGCGGCGGCGGCCCTCGGCCTCGGGATGCGTCCCGGTGACGTCGCACTGTCGATCGGCACGTCCGGTGTGGTCTCCGCCGTGACGCCGCGCCCGACGGCGGACGCCTCGGGACTCGTGAACGGCTTCGCCGACGCGACGGGGGCGTTCCTCGCGCTCGGCGTGACGCTCAACGCCTCGCGGATCCTCGACGCGGTGCGCGGGCTGCTCGGCGTGGACCACGCGGAGCTCTCCCGACTCGCCCTCGCGGCGTCCCCGGGGGCCGAGGGGCTCGCGCTCGTGCCGTTCTTCGAGGGCGAGCGCACCCCCAACCGGCCCGACGCCACCGCGGCGCTGCACGGCATGACCCTCGGCTCGACCACGCGCGAGAACCTTGCGCGGGCCGCCGTCGAAGGCCTGCTGTGCTCGCTCGCCGACGGGCTCGACGCACTGCGCGAGCACGGCGTCGAGGCCCAGCGGGTGTTCCTCATCGGTGGCGGCGCGCAGTCCGAGGCCGTCCGCCGCATCGCCCCCGCCGTGCTCGGCACGGACGTGCTGGTCCCGCCCGCCGGGGAGTACGTGGCCGACGGCGCCGCACGCCAGGCCGCGTGGGTCCTCTCCGGTGCGGACACCCCGCCCGACTGGGGCACGCAGGGCACGGAGGTCTTCTCGGCCGAACCCACACCGCACGTGCGCGAGCGCTACGCGCAGGTCCGCGAGCTCACCGCGCCGCGCATCTAGCGCAAGAACGCCGAAGGGGCGCGCACCGCACGGTGCGCGCCCCTTCGTGTCGTTCTGAGCCGTGCGCCTGACTAGTGCGCGGCCTCGTAGGCGTCGCGGACGCTCTGCGGGATCCGGCCACGGTCGGAGACCTTGTGACCGTTCGCGCGGGCCCACTGGCGGATCGCGTCCGCGTCGGACGAGCCGCGCCGGGCCGGACGGGCGGCACGCGAGGCGCCACGGCTCGAGACCTTGCGGGCGGAACCGACCCACTTGGCAAAGTCGTCGCGCAGCTGGGCGGCGTGCTCGTTGGTGAGGTCGATCTCGTAGTTCACGCCGTCGAGCGCGAACGTGACCGACTCGTCTGCCTTCGAGCCGTCCAGGTCATCGACGAGGAGCACCTGAATCTTCTGGGCCATCATTTCCTCCGCGGTGATATCGACACAGGGATGTCGTGTCGATTTCGCACACTTTCACGAGCACCATTGCTCGTCAAGTCGAGGAGGGTGTTTCCGCCTGTGAATCTTCGTCGGCCTTCATCTGCGCATCGAGCCGCGCGAGAGCAGTTCTCTCGTTGCGGTCCGCATTGATGAGAGCACGAATGGCGAGGTAGAACAACAAGCCCACCCCGAGCGAGGGAATGAGTGCCGCAAGCACCTCGAACAGCGTGTCCATGGCGGCCATGGTACGCCGCGAACCTGTCAGCCGATCGGCTTGACGAACGGGAACAGGATCGTCTCGCGCACGCCCAGGCCCGTGATCGCGCCCAGCAGCCGGTCGATCCCCAGGCCCATGCCGCCCGCGGGCGGCATCGCGTACTCCATGGCCGTGAGGAAGTCCTCGTCGAGCCGCATCGCCTCGACGTCGCCCGCCGCGATGAGCGCCGCCTGCGCCTCGAAGCGTTCCCGCTGGACAACGGGGTCCACGAGCTCGGAGTACGCCGTCGCGAGTTCGGTGCCGCGGATGTAGAGGTCCCACTTCTCGACCTTGCCCGGCACGCTGCGGTGGGCGCGCGTGAGCGGGCTCGTGTCGACCGGGAAGTCCACCACGAATGTCGGTTCCCACAGGTGGTCGCCCACGTGGTGCTCCCACAGCTCTTCGACCAGCTTGCCGTGCGTCTGGCGCAAGGGATCGACGTCGTCGTCAAATCTCCGCACGAGCGCGAGCAGCTTTTCGACGGACGCCTCGGGCGTGATCTCCTCCCCGATCTTCTCCGAGAGCGACTCGTAGAGGGAAAGCGTGGTCCACTCCCCGCCGAGGTCATAGTCGGTGCCGTCCGCGAGCGTCACGAGCGTCGATCCGGTGCCTTCGAGCGCGGCCGCCTGAATGAGCTCTCGCGTGAGCACGGCCATCGAGTGGTAGTCGCCGTACGCCTCGTAAGCCTCGAGGCTCGTGAACTCCGGGGAGTGGGTCGAGTCAACGCCTTCGTTGCGGAAGTTCCGGCTGATCTCGAAGACGCGCTCGATACCGCCCACCACGGCGCGCTTGAGGAACAGCTCGGGCGCGATCCGCAAGAACACGTCCATGTCGAAGGCGTTCAGGTGCGTGGTGAAGGGCCGCGCCGTCGCACCGCCGTAGAGGGCCTGCAGCACGGGCGTCTCGACCTCGACGTACTCGCGTGCGTGCAGGTAGTCCCGGACCGCGCGCAGGGCCGCCGCGCGCAACCGGGCAGTCTCGCGAGCCTCGGGGCGCACGATGAGGTCCACGTAGCGCTGCCGCACCCGGGACTCCTCGGAGAGGTCCTTGTGCAGCACGGGCAGCGGGCGCAGCGACTTCGCGGCGAGCTGCCACGAGTCCGCGAAGATGCTCAGCTCCCCGCGGCGGGACTTGATGACGCGCCCGCGCGCGAAGAGGTGGTCTCCGAGGTCCACGTCCACCTTGAAGCGCTCGAGCGACTCCTCGCCCACCTCGCCCTGGCTCAGCATCACCTGGAGACGCCTGCCCTCGCCGTCCTGGAGGGTCGCGAAGCACAGCTTGCCCGTGTTTCGCTGGAACACGACGCGGCCCGCGACGCCCACGACGTCCTGGGTCTCCTCGCCCGCCTCGAGCGCGTCCTCGTGCTGCTCGCGCACCGCGGCGATCGTCGTGGTGACGGGGACGCCCACCGGGTAGGGCTCGACCCCGCGCTCGAGCAGGTCCGCACGCTTGGCCCGGCGCACCCGCTGCTGCTCGGAGAGCTCCGCCGCGCGGGACTCCTCGGAGGCGTCGGTGTCGGGGGCGGCGAGGTCAGGGTTCTGCTGAGTCACCGCGCCATCGTACCGAGCCGCCGCGCGGCGCCCCGCCGCTCCTCAGCTCCTGGCGACGAGGTCGAGCCCGAGGTCGAGGATCGGCGAGGAGTGGGTCAGCGCGCCCACGGACAGGTAGTCCACCCCCGTCTCCGCGAGGGCCCGGGCACGCTCGAGCGTCACGTTGCCCGTGGCCTCGAGCTCGACGTGCCCGACGGCGGGCTCGAGGGCGCGGACGGCGTCCACCACGGGACCCAGGACGTCGGGGTCCATGTTGTCGAGCAGCAAGAAGTCGGCACCGGCCTGGACGGCCTCGACGGCCTGGGCGAGCGTGTCCGCCTCGACCTGGATCGCGACGTCGGGGAACCGCGTGCGGACGGCCTCGATCGCGGCCGTGACCGAGCCGGTCGCCACGACGTGGTTGTCCTTGATCATCGCGACGTCGTACAGGCCCATGCGCTTGTTCGTGCCACCGCCCGCGCGCACGGCGAACTTCTCGAGCTCGCGCAGCCCGGGGGTGGTCTTGCGGGTGTCGAGCACCTGCGCGCCCGTGCCCTCGAGGACGTCCGCGAACCGGCGCGTGTGGGTCGCCACGCCGGAGGCCCGGCACACGAGGTTGAGCAGCGTGCGTTCTGCGACGAGGAGCACCTGGACCGAGCCGTCGAGGACGGCCACGACGTCGCCGGGCTGCACGCGGGCGCCGTCGTCGGCCCTCCGCTCGACCCTGGGCGTCTCGAGGCCGAGGCGCGTCGCGACCTGGGCGAGGACCTCCTCGACCACGCCGAGGCCGGCCACCACACCCGCCGCGCGTGCCGCGAGGTGCGCCGTGCCGCGCGAGGAGGTGGGCACGGTGGCCTGCGTGGTGACGTCGCGCCCCGGGACTGGCCCGAGGTCCTCGTCGAGCGCGACCCGCACGGTCCGCTCGAGCCACCCGCCGTCCAGCTCCCCTGGTCCGTCCTCGTGCGGGGCCACCCGCTTGCCGCCGTCGGACCCGCCCGTCACGTTCTCGCTCACCCGCGCCACGCTACCGTCCCGACGTTGCTGGCCGAGTTGCGGCCTCGTCTGCGGTGCATCGTCACGGAACCTGTGACAGATGGGGCCAGTGTGACTCGTGTGACCCCACATCTGCCCCATCTGCCCCACCAGTCACATCCGCCGTGACGACGCGCCAGATGCGAGTGCCGAGGTGTGACGCACGGAGCTGCACTCAGCAACGACCATCGACGACTTGCGGTGAGTTGTGCGCGCACATCGCACCGTAAGGAACGCTGTGCGCGCACAACGCACCGCAAGTGGGGTGGCGGCGGGCGCGGGCTACGGGAGCTGGGCGCGGGTCAGGGTGAGCGCGCCGTCGGGGGCCAGGGTGGCCTCGAGGCGGACGCGCCACGCGTCAGAGGACTCCGGGAAGTCGGTGCGCAGGTGGCCCCCGCGGCTCTCCTCGCGCTCGAGTGCGGCGGCGGTGAGGACGGTGGCGACCTGGTGCACGTTGGTGGTCTCCCACTCGGCGGTCTGCGGGGCGGCCTGGATGTCGACGTGCTCATGGGCGTCGGTCGGCACCGTGGCGAGCCCGGCGGCCGCGGCGAGCAGACCGCCGGCGGAACGCACGGGACCCGGTCCGGCGGAGGCAAGGTGCTGGATGCGCGAGCGCGCGGCGGCGGCGACGAGCGCGTCCGGCCCGGGTCGGTCCACGGGCGAGAGTCGCGGGAGCGCCCCAGCACCCACGCGAGCAGCGATGTCGTGCGCGGCCCGGTGCGCGAACACGAGCCCTTCGAGCAGGGAGTTGGACGCGAGCCGGTTGGCCCCGTGCACGCCCGTGCACGCGACCTCGCCCACCGCGTAGAGCCCCTCGACGGTGGACCGGCCGTCCAGATCGGTCACGACGCCGCCCGAGTGGTAGTGCTGCGCGGGCGCGACGGGCACGAGGTCCGTGGTGAGGTCGATGCCGTGCTCGCGCAGCCGCTCGTAGATGGTGGGGAAGCGCCCGCGCAGGAAGTCGGCGCCGAGGTGGCGGGCGTCGAGCCACACGTGGTCCGACTCGGTCTCGAGGGCGCGCGCCACGATGGCCTGGGCCACGACGTCGCGCGGGGCGAGCTCGGCGAGCTCGTGGATCTCCGGCATGAAGCGCACGCCGTCCGTGTCGAGCAGCACGGCCCCCTCGCCGCGCACGGCCTCCGACACGAGCGTGAGCTGCCCGCGCACACCCTCCCCGAGCCACAGCACCGTGGGGTGGAACTGCACGAACTCGATGTCACCCACCGCGGCACCCACACGCAGTGCCGCCGCGATCCCGTCCCCCGTCGCGAGCGCGGGGTTGGTCGAGGAGCGGAACACCTGCCCGATCCCGCCCGTCGCGAGCACCACGGACCGCGCGAGCACGGCCCCCACGCCGTCGCGCGAGCCCTCCCCGATCACGTGCAGGGTCACGCCGCACACGGGACCCGGCTGCCCGTCCGGCCCGGGCGCGGCCGTCAGCAGGTCGAGGACGAGCCCGTGCTCGACCACCTCGATGCCCGGGTCCGCGCGCACGGCGTCGATCTGGGCCACGAGCGCGCGAGAGACCTCGGCGCCGGTCGCGTCCCCGCCTGCGTGCACGATCCGGTCCGCGTGGTGCCCACCCTCGCGCGTGAGCGCCACGTCACCGGACGCCGCGAGGTCGAAGTGGGCACCGCGCGCCATGAGCTCGCGCACCCGCTCAGGCCCCTCCGTGACGAGCACCTCGACGGCCCGCGGGTCGCACAGCCCCGCGCCCGCGACGAGGGTGTCCTGAAGGTGCGCGGCCGGCGAGTCCGTAGGTGCGAGCGCGGCCGCGATGCCGCCCTGCGCCCACACCGTCGAGCCCGAGGAGAGTGGCCCCTTGGTCACGAGGAGCACCTTGGGCACGCGCGTGCGCAGCTCGAGCGCGGCGGTCAGTCCCGCGACGCCGGAGCCGACGACGACGACGTCCGCCTCGGCGACCCACCCCGGCGCGGGGGCCGCGAGGTGGGTGGCGAGGCGGGTCATCGCGCTCCGCCCACGAGCTCGCCGGGGCCGCGGTCAGCACGGGTGCCGCCGTCGGCCCGCTCCTCGCCGTCGGACCGCACGCCGCTCGAGAGGAGCCCAAAGCCCTCGGGCACGCCGCCCGCGTCCTGGGAGACCTCGACGATCCGGTTCTCGGCGTCCACGAACACGACGTGAGGCGTGAGCGACCGCGCCTCGGCGTCCGGCACCTGCCCGTACGCGATGAGGATGACCACGTCCCCGGGGTGCACCAGGTGCGCCGCGGCGCCGTTGACGCACAGCTCCCCCGGCCCACCCGCGATCGTGTACGTAGTCAGGCGCGCGCCGTTGGTGACGTCCACGATGTCCACCTGCTCGCCGGGCAGGATGTCCGCCGCCTCGAGGAGCGCGGCGTCGACGGTTACGGAACCCACGTAGTGCAGGTCCGCGGCCGTGACGGTCGCGCGGTGGATCTTGCCGGTCATCATGGTGCGCAGCCTCACTCGGCCTCCAGCTCGATGGTCGTGTTGTCGATGAGTCGGGTGGCGCCCACGCGAACCGCGAGCGCGAGGACGGCCTCGCCGCGCCAGCCCGCGGGGACGTCGGCGAAGGTCGCGGGATCCACGAGGGCGGCGTAGTCGACGACGACGTCGGCCCACCGCGACTCGGCGTCGGCGAGGACCGCCCGCGTGGCGGCCCGCACGGCGTCCGCTCCCCCGCTCGCCGCGCCCGCCCCCGCTCGCAGGGCCTGCGACAGGACGAGCGCCCGCTCGCGCTCGGTGGCGCTGAGGTACGCGTTGCGCGAGCTCATGGCGAGCCCGTCCGGCTCGCGCACCGTCTCGACGCCGAGCACCTCCACGGGCACGTCGAGGTCGCGCACCATACGCGTGATGGCCGCGAGCTGCTGGGCGTCCTTGCGGCCGTACAGGGCGACGTCCGGGGCGGTGAGGTGCATCAGCTTGAGCACCACGGTGAGCACACCGTCGAGGTGACCGGGCCGGGACGCGCCCTCGAGGACCTCACCGAAGGGGCCCGCGCTCACGCGCACGGCCGGGTCGCCGTCCGGGTAGATCACGTCCGGTGTGGGGGCGAACACGACGTCCGCCCCGACGCTCGCGAGCCGCTCGAGGTCGCCCTCGAGGTCGCGCGGGTACCGGTCGAGATCCTCGCCCGCCCCGAACTGCAGCGGGTTGACGAAGATCGTCACGACCACGACGTCGGCGACCTTGCGGGCCCGCTCGACGAGCGCGAGGTGACCCGCGTGGAGGGCGCCCATGGTCATGACGACGGCGCGGCGACCGGGCCTGGCGGCGAGCGCGGCGGCGAGGCCCGCCCGGTCCGTGACGAGGAGCGGGGCGTGGCTCATGCGGGTTCTCCCGGGGAGGGCGGGGTGCTGGGGCGGTCCGGGTGCGGGTCACCGGGCTCGGCGCGGCCCGGCCGCGCGTCGCCCGGTTCGGTGCGGCCCAGACCGGCGTCGTCCAGACCGGCGAGACCAGGGCGATCAAGACCGGGGCCGACGGCGGGCGCGCTCGGTGCCTCCAGCACGTCGAGGAGCGCCGCGGCCGCGTCCGGGCCGATCCGCCCCGCGGCGAGCGCCCGGGACGTGGCGGACCGGGCGAGCACGCGGTAGCTCGACGCGATGTCTGCGGCGGACGCGACGTCGAGCGAACCGAGTACGTCGAGGTGCCCGCGCACCGTGCCGACGTCCCCGCGCACCACGGGACCCGTGAGAGCAGAGATGGCGCCGGGCCCGCCCTCGACCTCGTCACGGGGCGGGTCGAGCTGTTCGGTGCGCAGCGCCCCGTCGAGGGCCGCGACGAGCAGGTGCTCGAGCGTGCGTCCGGGCCGTTCGATCCCGGCGGCCGCGAGCGCCTGGGCGGCCTGGGCGACGAGCACCACGAGGTGGTTCGCCCCGTGGGCGAGGGCCGCGTGGTACAGCGCGCGCGACTCCTCCGCGACGACGACGGGCTCCCCGCCCACCTCCACGACGAGGGCCTGCCCGATGGGCAGCACGGGTGTCGGCGCCGTCACGGCGAACACGGCGCCCACGAGGCGCTGGATGTCGAGGCTCGTGCCCGTGAACGTCATCGCGGGGTGGATCGCGAGGGGGATCGCGCCGGCCGCGCGGGCGGGTTCGAGGACCTGCCAGCCGAAACGACCGGCCGTGTGGACCACGAGCTGCCCGGCCTGCCACGCCCCCGTCGCGGCGAGACCGCCCACCACGCCGGGGAGGTCGTCGTCGGGCACCGTGAGCAGGACGAGCTCGGAGCGGCGCACCACCTCGGGCACGTCGAGCACGGGCACGGCGGGCAGGAGCGACTCGATGCGCTCGAGCGTGGCGGGCGAGCTGCCCGAGGCGCCGACGACGGCGTGCCCCGCGGACCGCAGCGCGCTCGCGAGCGGGGCCCCCACCCGGCCGGCGCCCACGACGCCGATGCCGAGCCGGCCCGGATCGGTGGCGCTCACTGCTCCATCCACCGCTCAGGACGGTCGAGGGCCCGGGCCTCGCGGGCGCGGGCCGCCTGCTCCTGGACCAGTCGGTGCGCGACGGCCTCGTCGAGGTCGCCGAGGTACGGCCGCACGGGCCCCGCCACGGAATGGACCGTGAAGTGGGCCACCCCGAGCGACCGGGCGAGGGCGCCCTGGCTGACCCCGAGCGACTGCGTGCGCTCGTGCGGGACGATCTGCACCTGGCGGCGCAGCCGGCCGTGCCGCAGGAGCAGCGCGCGCTCCGTGACGAGGAAGCCGTTGCGCCGGAACGTGAGGGGGGACAGGAAGCGCACGCGCCGCGAGATGAGCGTGAAGCCGTGGTCCTCGCCCGAACCTTCCATCGCCGCCGTGAGCGCGCCCGCCGCGTCCTCGGTGCCGAGGTCCGGCAGCACGAGCCAGCACGCGAGGAGAGCCTGCTCCAGGTCACCCACGGGCAGCAGGATGGTCGAGGAGTCCTCCGTGGTGGGCCCGTACCCAGCCACGTTCATGCGCACGCGCCACCACCCGGCCTTGCGCCACATGAACGGCTGCGTGAGCTGGATCGCCTGGACACGCCCCGGCGCGATCGTCTGGGCGCGCGTCTCGAGCAGGCCGCGCGTCAGGCGGATCCCGTCCGGCGAGATCGCGGCCCGGAAGCCGTAGCCGCCGGAGAACTGCGACCACGCGACGCTCACCACACCCAGGACGGCGGGGATGAGGACGATGAGGTTGCCCGCGGCGACGTCCCCGAGGCTCATCTGCCCCGTCAGCGTGAGGACAACCCCCGCGACGACCGCCATGACGAGGACGACGACGCCCACGAGGGCCCCGGACAGCGCGATGGAACCCAGGAGTCGCGGCACGGGCACCTCGATGACGGTGCGCTCCGGCGCTTCCTCGTGCTGAGAGACGAGCGGCCCGGCGGACGCCGTCGGACCCCCCTCGCCCGCGGCGAGGACGTCACCCGCCCCGACCACGTCACCCGAGGCGCCCCCGGACCCCGGCTGCCCGCTCCGCACGCCCGCCGCCTTCGCGAGGATCTCCGCACGCAGGGCCATGGCCTCGTCGTCCTTGAGGAACGCGAGCTCGACCTTCGAGTCGATCGCGCCCGCGACCTCGAGCGTGAGCTGCGAGAGCCCCGCGAGGCGCGCGAGGAGGGGACGCACCACGTCCACCGACTGGAGCCGGTCGAGGCGCGCCTGACGCTGCTGGCGGAACACGATGCCCGTGTTGAGGTGGACGGCCTCGTCGCCCACCGCGTAGCGCGTGAAGCGCCACGCGAGCGCCGAGTAGGCGGCGGCGAGCAGGATGATGACGCCGAGCGCGAGGAACACCCAGCGCAGCCCGCCCGCCTCGACGAACTGCTGGACGTCGCTCACGTTGTCCACGAACTGCCACGAGACCACCGCGATGAGTCCCACGAAGATCTTCCACGAGCGGATCGCGGGCGTGACGGGGTGGACGCGGCGCCACTCGAGGGGATGCGGCTCGACGACGGGCTCGCCCGCGTCCGCCGTCGTCGGCCCCTGCTCGACGCCCGCACCCTCGGGCGCGGCGCCGCCCGGGACGCTCAAAGCCCGCTCCGGCGCGACTCCCCGCGCGAGGCGAGCTGGTCGCGCAGGCGCGCGGCCTCGGCGGCGGGGAGCCCCGGGATCGAGGCGTCCGTCGCGGCGGCGGCCGTGTGGAGCTGGACGCTCGCGATGCCGAGCGCCCGTGCGACCGGACCCGCGGAGACGTCCACGTACTGCATGCGGCCGTACGGGACCACCACCATGGAGCGCAGGAGGATGCCCTTGCGCAGCAACAGGTCGTCGTCGCGCTCCGCGTAGCCGATCGCCCGGACCTGGCGCGGCACGAGCCACAGCGCCCACACCAGCAGCGCGACGAAGACCGCGGGGAACGCCCACACCCACGCCGCCTTCGTGGCCACGGCGAGCACCGCGCCGATGACGGCGAGCCCCCCGAGCCAGATGCAGCTCACGATGACCCGCACCTTGATGAGCGCGGGCGAGACCCCCGTGAAGTCGACCCCGGGCGGTGCGAACGGCGAGACGTCGGTTTCAGCCATGCGCCCATCCTGCCACCGCGCCCGCGCGCGCCCACCGGACCGTCTCAGGGCACCCGGAATCCCTGGACGATGGCCGCGACCGTCACGAGGACGGCGACCCCCACGAGGAACCACGATCGGGGGGCACGGACGGCCGCGAGCAACCCGACGGCGGCTCCCGCCGCCCCGGCGACGAGGCCGACGAGCGCCAACACCCACTGGAGGAACAGCGTACCGAGGATCAACCCGATCGCTGCCCCCACCGCCGCGAAGACGAGCACTCGCTGGCGCAGGCGCTGCTCAACGGTGGCAGAGAACAGGATGAAGAAGACCGCCACGGCAGCCGGAACGGCGAACATCGCAGCGATGGCGAACATCCGCAGCGCGTTGGCTCCCAGCTCGGGCCACAGGTCCACCGACCCACCCGCCGCGATCGACGCAGTGCCGTACCCGGCCAGCACGAGACCGCTCGTCCACGTGCCCGCGACGGTGCCGGTCAGCCGGGCTCGCCACGCCGCGGACACATCTCGGGCTTGCTGCACCGACTGCGCCACCTCACCCACTAGAAACTACCGTTTCCTGTGATGTTGCGATTCCCGCAGATGCCAAGGAGGCAGAGCATGTTCGGCTTTGGATTATCGACTTGCCACGAGGGCCACTCCCGCTTAGCGCGGAGTACGACGTACCAACTCTTCGCGTCGTGGCGAACATAAGCCTCGTGGTGCGGGACGGGGCGACGGCTACCTGATGCGATCCACTGGCCACTCTTGTACATTGAGAATGTAATCTTATACCAGACTCCCCCGACTGGCGGACAGAAAGGGTCCTGGGCCAGATGGTCGATCTGAAACTTTGCGAGTGTTGCATTGATCGCAATTGTATTGACTTTGATATTGCTCGACGACGCCGTCTTGGTTCCGTATAGCAAACCGACTTCGTTGTACAGTTTTGTAGGGCCCACCGCCTTAGAATGCGTGAGCTTCTTGCTTGCCCAGTTCGCGGTAACGACTACGTGTGTGCGCGAGGAGCCCGTCGTGCTCGAATATCCTCGATTGTCGCCGGCAAAGTACCACCCGACATCACCAGTACAAGTCGGGATCCACCATGCCTTGGGCTCGGCGATGAAGGTCTTGTACTGGAAGGTCGTAGTCTTCGATGCGGCACTCTGGATCGAGACCTCCGCGGCACGCTCTACTCCCTTGAGCGTGCCTGCAAAAGGGACCGTGACTGGCGTGAAGAACGAGTAGCCAACCTCGTCTACAACGGAGTGCACCTCTCCCGTATCGGGATCATGAACCTGCCGCGGCGGGAGTTTACGAATGCCCTCGACAAGATACGAGTGGGACGCTCCGGGCTTCACGGAAGGGTCACTGTAGTGAGAATCCTTGACGACACCCAGTAGGCGACCATCCCGGTACACCGAGTACTCCGCGCTCTCCTCGATGTCACTCCAGTCGAGATGTACACCTGACTTCGCCGAGACCGCTGCGAGGAGTTCAGCCTCGACAGTCTCTTCTACGGTCGGACCGACAACCTCACCTTCGATCCGGGTGACGCTGACAACCTCACCATCCTTGGTGACATACGGCTGAGTCGGAGTGTCGAGACCCTCTGCCGCCAGTGGCCTCGCGGCCTTGAGATCGGTCAGGTCGACCGCCTTGCTGTGCAGACTAATTCGCGAGGACTCGAGTTCCCCCGCGCTGGCCGAACTCGGGGTAGATGCCACGGGCGCAAGTCCGAGTGCAAGCAGACTCATTCCCCCCAGTGTCCCAACTGCCGATCTTCTCAACATGATCAAGGCCCCCTCTCATGGAGTCGGCCCCCAAAGAGCCGAGTTTCCGTGACGCTAGCAGTTGCGAACCTCGACGTCTACAGAACCGGAGATTTCTGGACTTCTCACCGCAGAGCCCCGTGCTCGTTGTGCGCAAGGGTCCGTTCCGTCTCGACGCCGTCACTCTCGAGCGAGCCCCGCACTAGGAAGTTCGCGGGACCGGGAGGGCCCCCGACCGGCTCGACTCAGATCTCTGCGGCGGACCGGCTTCAGGCGGGGTGCGGGCCGGGTTCCGTGGTCGCCTCGTCACCGGGCGGGGGCAGGCGGCAGAAGCGTTCGACGACGAGGCCGACGACGGCGAGCACCACGGCCCCGCCCGTCGCGCCCCCGGCCGAGAGCGCCCCCGCGCGCATCGGCTCGTTCGCGAGGTCCGTCACGAGCACGAGCGTTTGCGCGCCGTACCAGCCGGCGAGCACACCGCCCGTGTACGCGGCGGCCTTCGCGAGCACGGCCGTGCGTGCGGCCCGGATCGCGTCGAGGTCCGGCTTCTTGCCCCGCTGGTACTGGCGCACCTGCAGGCCGAGCCGCAGCACGATCCCCGCGATGAGCACGAGCACCGCCGCGACCGTCCACGGCACCTGCGGCGGCAGCCCGCCCCGGCCCAGGATCGCCGACCAGACGAACCAGCCGACCACCCCCGCACCGAGGAGCGCGAGGACGACGGCCTGCCAGCGGGTCGCAGTCATCAGCCCTCGCGCGGCGCCAGCCAGTCGAGCGCCATCCAGCGCAAGCCGTCCTTGTCCGGGGCCGTCGCCGCGAGCGCCTCGACGGGCCCGCCGCCGAGCCCCGCGAGCACGGCGTGCGGGTCCACCTCCGCCCACGGCTGGAGCACGAACGCCCGCGCGTGGGCGCGCGGGTGGGGCAGCTCGAGGTCCTCGGAGAAGGCCACGACGGTGCCGAACTGAACGATGTCCACGTCGAGCGTGCGCGGGCCCCAGTGCTCCTCGCGGACCCGCCCGTGCTCGTTCTCGACCGTCTGCGTCGCGTGCAGCAGCTCGCGCGGGGCGAGCGTGGTGCGGGCGAGGACGATCGCGTTGAGGAAGTCCGGCTGCCCGGCGGGGCCACCCACGGCCACGGTGCGGGCGAGCGGTGAGACGTCGTGCACCTCGAGCCCGGGGACCGACGCGAGCGCGCTCACGGCCGAGCGGAGCACCTCTTGCGAGTTGCCGAGGTTCGAGCCGAGCGCGAGCACCACCTCGACGGCCTCGCCCGGACGGTCGTCGAGCCGGTCGGGCGTGCGCTCCTCAGGCTCCGGCTCCGGCTCTGGTTCAGGGCTGGGCGGCGGCGCAGGCACGGTGGTCTCGTCGAGCGGCGCCCACACGGGCAGGGCCGGCGCGGCCACGGGCGGCGCGTCGAGGGCGACGGGCGCGACAGGCACGACGGGGACGACGGCGGCCACCTCGGGCTCGTCCGCCCCGAGGAGCGGCTCGAGCACCGGCACCTCGACGGGATCCTCGTCGTGGACCGCCTCGCGGCGGGCGAGGTGCGCGTCCGCGGGCACCACGGGCGGGTTCGCGCGGTCGCGCCGCACGGCCACCACGATGTCGGAGAACGCGAGCAGGATCGGCGCGTGCGGCTTGTGGACGGCCACGTCGACGGCCTGCACGGCCGGTGCCGCGAGCCCGACGGCGGCGATCCGCTCCGCGACGGTCTCGATGAGGTCCGCCGGCGTGCCCGTGAGCACGGCCACGACCTGCTCGGCGAGCACGGAGTAGTCGAGCGCGTCCGCGAGGTCGTCGCTCACGGCGGCGGGGCGCGTGTCGACGTGCAGCACCACGTCCGCCCGGAACGTCTGCCCCTCGCTCTTCTCGAGGTCGAACACGCCGTGGTACCCGCGCGCCTCGAGCCCCACGAGGCGCACCTGGTCCAGCTGGCGCCCGGTCTCGTCGGTCACGGGACCGAAGGACGACGGTGTCATGGCGTTCCTCCTGCACGGTTCGGTTCGCTTCGCCCCCCGCGCCACGCTGCGGCGACTCGCACCGCGTCAGCAGAGCCTGCCACTTCGTGGACGCGCACGCACCAAGCGCCCACGGACGCGGCCAGCGCGCTCACCGCGGTAGTGGCCCGGTCTCGCTCGTGCGGCGGGACGGGCTCGCCGTCCGGCCCCGCGAGCAGGTGCCCCAAGAACCTCTTGCGCGAGGCCCCGACCAGCACGGGGAAGCCGTCCGCGACAAGCTCCCCGAGGCGCGCGAGCAGCGGCCAGTTGTCCTCGCCCGGCTTCGCGAAGCCGAGCCCCGGGTCGAGCACCACCTGCTCGTCCCGCACGCCCGCGGCACGCAGCGACGCGACCCGCTGCGCCAGCTCGCGGCGCACGTCCGTCACGACGTCGTCGTACGTGGCCAGGGTGTCCATGACGTCCGCGTGCCCGCGCCAGTGCATCGCGACGTAGACGGTGCCCAGGCGCGCCACGGTCGCGTGCATCGCGTCGTCGGCCAGGCCCCCCGAGACGTCGTTGACGATCACCGCCCCGCGCTCGACGGCCCGCTCGGCCACGACGGCGCGCGTCGTGTCGATGCTCACCGCGGCACCCGCGGCGACAAGGCCGTCGATCACGGGGAGCACGCGCTCGAGCTCGACCTCGACGGGCACGCGCCGCGAGCCGGGGCGCGTGGACTCGCCGCCGACGTCGAGCAGGTCGGCACCGTCCGCGAGCAGGCGCAGCCCGTGGTCGATGGCCGCGCCCGGCTCGAACCAGCGCCCGCCGTCCGAGAACGAGTCGGGCGTGACGTTGACGACCCCCATGACGAGGGTCCGCCCGGTGGGCAGGCTCGCGGGCAACGGTGCCGGACGAGCCGGAGCGGGGCCGGTGGTCACGAGCTCAGCCTAGGGGTGCACCGGTGGCGCGCGGGCAGCGCGAGGCCCCGCTCACCTGCCGAGGATGAGGCTCATCGCCTCGGCGCGCGTGGCCTGGTTGCGCATCTGCCCGCGCACGGCCGACGTGACCGTCTTCGAGCCCGGCTTGCGCACGCCGCGCATCGACATGCACAGGTGCTCGCACTCGATCACGACGATCACGCCGCGCGGGTCGAGCACCTCGACGAGGGCGTCCGCGACCTGGGCCGTGAGGCGCTCCTGCACCTGGGGCCGCCGGGCGTAGACGTCCACGAGCCGCGCGAGCTTGCTCAGGCCCGTGACCTTGCCGCCCGAGGGGATGTAACCGACGTGCGCGACTCCGTGAAAGGGCACCAGGTGGTGCTCGCACGTCGAGTACACGTCGATGTCCTTGACGAGGATCATCTCCTCGTGCGTGATCTCGAACGTCGCGTTGAGCGCGTCGCGCGGGTCCTGGCCGAGGCCCGCGAAGGTCTCGGCGTACGCGCGTGCCACGCGGGCCGGGGTGTCCCGCAGCCCCTCGCGGTCCGGGTCCTCGCCCACGGCCGCGAGAAGCTCGCGCACGGCCGCCTCGACGCGGGGGGCGTCGAACCCGGGCGGTGGCCCGGGGGGCGCCTGGTCGGGGCTCACGCCTCGTCCTTCGGCTCGACGATCACGGGCGGCGGGGAGGTGGGTTCCGCGAGCGGGTCGGTCTGCTCGAGGGCGCCGTCGTCGGCCCCCTGCGCACCGTTGGTGCCCGCCTCGAGCGCCGCACGCTCCGCGGGCGTCAGCACGGGGGGACGGTCGGAGACGCCGCGCTCCTCGCTCGAGAGCCACACGTCGCGCTCGGGGCGCTTGGCGACGGGCTCGAAGATCGCGGCGAGCTCGGCCTGGTTGAGCGTCTCCTTCTCGAGCAGCTCGAGCACGAGGGTGTCGAGCACGTCGCGGTGCTCGGTGAGCACCTCCCACGCCTCGGTGTGCGCGAAGTCCATGAGCTCGCGCACCTCGACGTCCACGCGGGACGCGACGGACTCGGAGTAGTCGCGCTGGTGGCCCATGTCCCGGCCCAGGAACACCTCGCCCGAGTCCTGGCCCAGCTTCACGGGGCCCACCGTGGCGCTCATGCCGAACTGCGTGACCATCTTGCGGGCGATCGCGGTCGCCTTCTCGATGTCGTTCGACGCGCCCGTCGTGGGGTCGTGGAACACGAGCTCCTCGGCGACGCGCCCGCCCATCGCGTAGGCGAGCTGGTCGAGCAGCTCGTTGCGCGTGGTGGAGTACTTGTCCTCCGTGGGCATG
>JAAYZM010000458.1 GCA_012514835.1 Actinomycetales bacterium | reverse complement strand
GGACGGTCGCTGGGCGTATGAGCTGTACAAGGCCACGAAGCAGAGCGACACGGCGTGGACCTCGACCCGCGTGGTCAAGACGGACTTGTTCTCCGACGGGCTCAAGGACGGCTCCCGGGCGTCGTCGATCAGCCACCTGATCGGCCTGATCCGCACCCACGTGGTCGCCGAGAAGAAGATCCCGCACGCACTCGCGATCGGGCTGCCGGACGAGGCGCTCAAGAAGGGCTGGGTGTGGCCCGCGAACAGCGAGGACACCAGCGGCAACAAGTACGCGGGCACGGTTCCCATGGGCTCGCTCTTCGCGATCCCCCCGGACGTGAACCTCGACTCCCTCGGGCTGAGCGGCGAGGGCCTCGCGCTCGGTCGCGCCCTGCAGGACTACGGCGCGTACGTCCTGGTACGCGCCTCGACCTCCGCGCTGTTCGCCGAGCCCACCGCGGACAACGCCGCGACGAACCGGATGAAGTCCGACTACCAGAAGAAGCTCTACAAGCTGCTGCGGCCCGTCACGAACAACACCGAGAGCACCCCGGGTGGCGGCGGCACCCCGCGTCAGCCCGCTCCCCCGGGGCCGAGCGCACAGGCGGTCTAGCTACCCGGCCCGTCTAGCTGCCGGGCAACACCGGCTACCGGTCGCACTCGCACACGAGGTTGTACTCGACCACCTGCTCACCGGGCTGCGCCCACGCCTCGGCCTCCTCGCGGCTCGCGAACGAGCGGCCAGCGAGCCGTCCGTTGGCGAGCAGCACGCCCACCTCGATCTGCTCGCGCGGGTCCACCCACTCGAGCGGCGCCTGAGAGCTCGACACGTCGACCACCTCGATCCGACTCGACTCGTTCCACCGTACGCGCGCGCGATCACGGGGTCGAGGGGCGTCGCCAGGTGGGCCCGGAGGGACTCGAACCCCCGACATCCACGGTGTAAGCGTGGCGCTCTAACCAGCTGAGCTACAGGCCCTGGTGCGCGCGACAGCCTACCGGCCGGCGGGCGCGCCGATCGCGGTGCGGTACCAGTCGAGGCCACGCACCTGAGTGGAGGGGTTGACGATCCGCTCGCGGATGATGCCCTCGGCGTCCACCAGGAAGCTCGCGCGCAGCGCGACGCCGCGCTCCTCGACGAACACCCCGTAGGCGCGTGCGACCTCGCCGTGGGGCCAGAAGTCGGACAGCAGGTCGAAGGTGATGCCCTCGGTCTCCTGCCACACGCGCTGCGACGCCGTGGGGTCGCACGTGATGCCGAGCACCCGCACCCCGGCGTCGTCGAACTCGCTGAGGTTCTCGCTCAGCTCGCACACCTCGCCCGTGCAGCGCCCGGTGAAAGCCGCGGGCACGAACACGAGCATGACCTTCTCCCCGCGCAGGTCGGAAAGGCGCACGGGCGAGCCGTGCGTGTCGGAGAGCTCGAAGTCAGGGGCGAGGTCACCCACCCCGGGGGCGCTCATCGCCCGCGGCCCCGGGTGTCGAGCTTCGTTGCGGACCAGTCGGGGGCCACCGAGAGCGAGCTCGTCGCGTGCAGACCGGCCGTCGTGGCCGCCTCGGCGATGTCGCTCGGCACCACGTGGCCGTCGCGGCCGGGCTTCGGGGTGAGGAGCCACACCCGGGCGCCGTCGTCGAGCACCGTCTGGGCGTCCACGAGCTGGTCGGTGAGGTCCGTGACGTCACCGTCGTCGGCGCGCCACCAGACGAGCGCGGCGTCCGCGACGTCGTCGTACTCCTCGTCGACGAGCTCCGAGCCCGTCGCCGCCTCGATCGCCGAGCGCAGGGCCTCGTCCGTGTCCTCGTCCCAGCCGAGCTCTTGGACCACCTGCCCGGGCTCGAAGGCGAAGACCTGCACGTTCCTCGACGCGTCGTCGTTTGCGGTGTGCGTGGCGGATACCACGGGCGGAGTGCTCCTCTCGGGCGGGGATGGCCGACGGCGGGCGCCGACCTCGTGCTGCCACGCTAGTCCACCGCAGGTGGGTGTGTGGCGGCAAGACCCACCCGTCGAGACCGTCTCGAGCACGACCGCGACGACCGTCACACCCCGTGGGTGTGACTTTCTCCCCCTCCACGGAGAACAATGGGCAGGTACCGCGGGCTCCTTCCCGAACTCGGGACCGCTCCGCGGCCGCAGTCGTGCGGGGTCAAGAGCCTCGCCGCCTCGACGACGAAGGAGTGTGTGTGGCCACCCACGACCAGAGCACGGGTCCCCTGATCAACGGTCTCCTCTCGCAGGTGCCGGACATCGACCCGGCCGAGACCGGCGAATGGGTCGAGTCGCTCGACGGCCTCATCGACGACAAGGGCGGCCCGCGCGCACGCTACGTCCTGCTGAACCTGCTGCGGCGCGCGCGCGAGCGCAACGTCGCGGTCCCTTCCTCCCTGACGTCGCCGTACGTCAACACGATCGGTGTGCACGAGGAGCCGTACTTCCCCGGTGACGAGGCGATCGAGCGTCGCTACCGCAGCTGGATCCGGTGGAACGCGGCCGTCATGGTGACGCGCGCGCAGCGCCCGGAGATCTCGGTGGGCGGGCACATCTCCTCGTACGCGTCGGTCGCGACGCTCTACGAGGTGGGGCTCAACCACTTCTTCCGCGGCAAAGATCATCCCGGCGGGGGCGACCAGGTGTTCTTCCAAGGCCACTCCTCCCCCGGCAACTACGCCCGGGCCTACCTTGAGGGCCGGCTCACCGAAGATGATCTCGACGGTTTCCGT
>JAAYZM010000457.1 GCA_012514835.1 Actinomycetales bacterium | reverse complement strand
GGGCTGGTCGACCACCCGCAGCCGTGTTGTGAACCCGAGGTACTTCCCGCATGAGGCCGACCCGTCCCCGCCGTGCCGCCCTTGTGGTGCTTGCCGCACTTCTCGCGCTCCTCGCCCCCGTCGCCCCCGCGAGCGCCGACGACGCGCTCCCCGCGCCCGTCATCACGCTCTCACCGGGCCAGGACAACCCCACGACCACGACCCACGTGTGGTTCACCATCACCTACCCCGTCGTGCCCGAGCTCCCCAAGCCTTACCCCTTGGAGTCCAGCGGTACTGCCGGGCGCTACGCCTTCTCGGTCGTGGTGGACGAGGACGATCCCCGGGTGCACCTGGTGTCCGTCCAGCCCAGGGGCGAAGGCACCCTCTCGGTGTGGCTCCCTTCAGGTTCGTGGTCGGCTGACGGTGTGCCCGGACCCGGGGCCGAGAGCGAGGTCGTGATCATCGACCGCACCGGTCCGACCTTCCCGGTGTTCGAGGACATCGGTGTGTCCGTCCCGGAGGGACAGACCTCGATGTCGGTCTCGTGGGACGACACCGCAGTCGATCCGCACGGTGTGGCGTGGTCCGAGTGCGTCCCGGCGAGTGGGTCGACGTTCAGCCTCGGGCTGCACCGTGTCACGTGCTCTGCCGAGGACCTCGCGGGCAACAGGACGACCGAGCGATTCTTCGTGTCGCTCGAGCCCGCGGGGCGACACTCCACGGCCCTCACGGGCCCGATCGACATGGAGGACCCGACGGCCTCCCCCTCGACCGTCTTCCTGGCGCAACCGACGAACGTGATCGACGACATCGCCGTCAACGTCGTCCTGACGCACGGCCACCTCGCGGACGTCGACCTGCTCCTCGTGGGCCCCGAGGACAAGGCCGTCATGCTCCTGTCCGACGTCGGCTGCGGCGTGAGCGTCGACGGCCTCGGTCTGCGCTTCGAGCAAGACGCCCCGAGCCTGCCTGCAGGAGGCCCGATCCCCTCGGGGATCTACGCGCCGACGAACCTCGACCAGGACTGCGGGGAGTCGAGCGACACCTTCCCCACGCCGGCCCCCGGTTCGTGGGGGACCACTCTCGACATCTTCCGCGGCACCCGCGCCTTCGGTGCGTTCCGGCTGTACGTCGTCGACGACACTGCCGGGGTCACGGGCGAGGTCGAGCGGTGGTCGCTCTCGGTGCGCACCTCGGCCATGGTCCCGCCGGCGCTCGACGAGCTCGATGACCTGACGGTCGAGGTGGGCGAGTTCTTCTCCCTCCCGCTCGGGCTCGAAGGCAACCCCGAGCCGACCGTCACGATCGACGGCGACCTGCCCGAGGGTGTGACGCTCACCGACGGCGTGCTCGAGGGCACGCCCACCGAGACGGGGAACTTCCCCCTGACGATCACCGCGAGCAACGGCTTCGGCGAGATCACCCGCAGCTTCGTCCTGAGCGTGCTCGAGACGGCGAGCATCACGAGTGCCGCGAGTGCGACCGCCGCGGTCGGCACACCGTTCACGCACACCTTCGCCGCGCGCGGCTTCCCCACCCCCGAGCTCACGGTCACCGCGGACGACCTGCCCGAGGGGCTGAGCCTCGCCGACGGCGTCCTGAGCGGGACCCCGGCGCAGACCGGCACCTTCACGGTGTCCGTCGCCGCGGAGAACGAGCACAGCAGGGACACCCAGACCTTCGAGCTCACGGTGCGCGACGCACCCGCCGCACCGTCGATCGCGCTCGAGACCGGGCAGAGCGAGTACACCCGGGACGCGACGGTCCAGCTCGCGGTCGTCTTCGCCGAGGAGCCGGCCGGGCTCTCGATCTCCGACTTCGAGCTCTCGGGCACCGCGACGCGCGGAGCCGTGAGCCTCTCGGGCAGCGGCCTGCGGTACACCGTCACGGTCGAGCTCACCTCCGACGGCACGGTGAGCCTCGCGCTGCCGGACGGGGCGTGGCAGAACGCCGAGGGCCACCTCGGGCTCGGGGCCACCTCGACCACCGTGACCCTCGACCGTGTCGCGCCCGGGCTCGGGGCGCTCGAGACCCTCGTGGTGCAGCTGCCCGAGGGGGCGAGCACGATCACCGTGGACTACCCCCTGCCCACCGTGACCGACAGCTCACCCACCGACCTCACGTGCGAGCCGGCGCCTGGGACCCCACTTGCCGAGGGGGTCCACCCGATCGAGTGCAGCGCGACCGACGCGGCCGGCAACACGACCGTCGCGACCGCGCACATCCTCGTCCTGCCCGCAGGCGACGGCACGGTCGGTGGGGTCGGGGACAGCATCGACGTCCCCGACAACGCGGTCGCGAGCCCGTACCCCGCGATCATCAGCATCGACGCCCCAGGACGCGTGGTCACCGACGTGGACGTCTACCTGCGGATCCGCCATTCCTTCGCCGCGGACCTCGACATCCTGCTCGAGGCACCAGACGGGCGGGCCGTGATGCTCATGTCCGACGTCGGGTGCGACTCCTCCGGCACCTGGGACCTGCGCATCGACCAGCACGCCGAGCAGCACCTGCCCGCGGGGTCCCCGCTCGCCTCGGGCAGGTACAAGCCCACCAACCTCGACCCCGACGGTTGCGGGACGGGAACCGATGCGATCCCCGACGGCCTGACCTCGGTGACCGACTCGCTCGACGGCCTCGTCGGGGCCTATGCGCACGGTGACTGGAAGCTGTGGGTGGTCGACGATTCCCTGTCTCATGACGGAGCGATCGAGCACTGGGCCCTGACGATCTCGACCGAGCCAGCACAGGCGCCGACCCTGACGGGTCCCGCGCGGGTCGAGGTCCGCGTGGGAAGCGGGCTCGCTCAGCCTCTTACTCTCTCGGGGGCGCCTGCTCCCGAGGTGGCCGTGACGTCGGGGACGCTCCCGGACGGCGTCGAGCTCGTCGACGGCGTTCTCGAGGGCACGCCGACCGTGCCGGGGGAGTACCAGGTGACGTTCACGGCGTCCAACGGCGTGGGCACGCCCGCGACGCACGAGATGACCCTGTTCGTCTACGAGTCGCCGACCTTCACGACCCCCGCAGCGATCACCGCGGCCGTGGGCAGCCCGCTGGACGTCCCGATCACCGCGACGGGCTTCCCCGCCCCGACCGTCACGGTCGACGCGTCGGCCCTGCCTGCGGGCGTGCGCTTCGAGGACGGCGCGCTCGCCGGGACGCCCGGCGAGGTGGGCACCTTCATGGTCGAGGTGCGCGCATCCAATGGCTTCCCGCCCGACGGCGTGCAGCACCTCGCCCTGACCGTGGTCGAGGCACCCGCTGCGCCCGTGATCGAGCTCGCGGAGGGCCAGGCGCCCGTGACGAACGCGCAGCCGATCGACTTCACGATCACGTTCGCGACCGAGCCGGTGGGCTTCGACGCGGGCGACGTCGAGGTCGTCGGGACGGCGGGTGGTGGGACGCTGAGTCTTACGGGTGGTCCGCTCGTGTGGACGGCAAGCGTGACCGGGCTCG
>JAAYZM010000456.1 GCA_012514835.1 Actinomycetales bacterium | reverse complement strand
GCGTGGGCGTCGGTGGGGGCTGGACCGCCGCGGCGGCCGCGTTCGCCGCGATCTCGCGGGCGTTCGCGAGCGACGTGGCCGCGATGGTCTGCTCGACGCGCTCGCGCACGTTGTCCGGCAGCGCGTCGACGGCCTGCCCGTTGGTCTCGACGGGGCTCGACAGCTCGAAGGTCCCGATGCGCTGCGGGATGCCCCGGAACACGGTGACCTGGCCCTCGTGCACGCCCACGTAGTACTGAGTCTGGGTCCACGCGTAGCCCGCCCACGTGATGCCCGCGAGCACGGCCACGCCCGCGAGCCACGTCAGGACGCGCAACCACGTGCGCCGCGGCGGGTCCGGCTCCTCGACCAGGTCGTCGTCGTCGGACCGTTGCTTGGTGCCCCGCGCGAGCGCCGCGGCCCGTGCCGCGGGACCGTCCTTCGCGACGGTGGGGGGCGTGCGGATGGTCGCCGCGGAGCCGACGACGACGCGCGCCGTGCTCGGTCCGGCTCCGTCGGGCAGCGCGTCGAGCTCGACCACGTCCGCGACGATGAGGGTCACGTTGTCGTGCGCGCCGCCGCGCAGCGCGAGCTGGACGAGCCGGTCCGCGCACTCGTCGACGTCCGTGAACGTGACGAGGGCCTCCTTGAGCGTGTCCCCGGACACCACGCCGGACAGGCCGTCCGAGCACAGCAGCCAGCGATCGCCCTCGCGGGCCTCGCGCACGGACAGGTCGGGGACGATCTCGACGTCGTGGTCACCCAGCACGCGCATCACCACGGAGCGCTGCGGGTGGACGTCCGCCTCCTCCGGCGTGATCCGGCCCGTCTGGACCAGGTACTCCACGAACGTGTGGTCCGTGGTGATCTGCACCAGCTCGCCGTCCCGCAGCAGGTACGCGCGCGAGTCGCCGATGTGCGCCATGACCAGCTTGTTGCCCGCGCGCATGAGCGCCGTGACGGTGGTGCCCATGCCCTTGAGCGCGGGCTCCTCCTTGGCGCGCGTCAGCAGGGCCGCCTGGGCCTCGTGCAGCGCGCGGTCGAGCTCGCTGAGCGCCTGGTCCGGGCCGTGCGCCTCCTCGTCGAGGGGCGCCATCGTGGCGACGGCGATGCTCGAGGCGATGTCCCCGCCCGCGTGCCCGCCCATGCCGTCCGCGACCATGAGCAGGTGCGGACCCGCGAAGCCGGAGTCCTGGTTGTTGGCGCGCACGAGTCCCACGTCGGAGCGGGCGGCGTACCGCAGTGCGATCGTCAAGCTGGCCCTACCTCTGGAGCTCGAGCGTCGACTGACCCACCCGGATCGGCGTGCCGGGCTGGACCGCGGTGGGCTCCACGATCCGCATCTCGTCCACGAACGTGCCGTTCGTCGAACCGAGGTCCTCGACCCACCACTCGCCGTACTGCGGGAACACGCGGGCGTGGCGGGAGGACGTGTACTCGTCGTCGAGCACGAGGGTGCACGCCGGGGCGCGGCCCACGAGGATGCCCGACGTCGCGAGCGGGAGCGTGGTGCCGCGCAAGGGCCCCGACGTCACGGCGAGGCGGCTCGGGCCCGTCCGGACGGGGGGAGCCGGACGTGCCGGCTCCTCGGGGGGCGCCGTCGTCGGCCCCGGTCCTTGTGGTGCCGCTGCCCCCGGTGCCGGTGCGCGGCGCAAGCGCCGCACGATCTTCGTGCCGTACAGGTCGCGGCGCAGCACCCCCACCGTCGCGAGCACGAACAGCCACAGCACCACGAGGTACCCCAGCCGCAAGAGGGTGACGGTCAGCTCGCTCATGGCGCGGGGTCACCCGTCCTGGGCGTCGTCGGTACCGGTCCAGAACATGATGCGCGTGCGGCCGATCGTGACCGTGTTGCCGTCCACGAGGGTCGCGGCCGGGACCTGGTGGCCCTCGACGAACACGCCGTTGGTGGAGCCCAGGTCCGTCGCGACCACGCCGTCCGGCGTCACGCGGATCTCGAGGTGGCGGCGCGAGACCCCGGGATCGTCCACGATGATGTCCGCCTCCGAGCCGCGGCCGATCACCGTGAGCGGGCCCGTGAGCAGGTAGCGCTGGCCGTCGATGTCGAGCAGCGGGTGGCGGGGGCTCGGGGCCGCGCTCGTCGCGGGGGCCACGGCGCCGCGGACCGTCGCGCTGCGCAGCTGGAACCGGCCCGTCGGGAGGTCCTCGGCCTCCTCGAAGGACACCGTCACGGGGCCCACGAACGCGTAGTGCTGGGTCGCGGCGTGCTCGGTCACGTTGGCCGCGAGCTCGTCCGCGAGGGCCTCGGCGCCCCAGTCCTCGACGTGGTCGAGGTCCGAGGAGGACAGCTCGATGGTGAACTCGTTGGGCACCACCGTGCGGCCCACGCCCAGGGCGGCCGCGCGATCGTCCACGTCGCGGCGCAGGGCGGACGCGAGCTCGACCGGCTTGACCTCCGACTTGAACGCCTTGGAGAACGCGCCGTTGACGACGCGCTCGACGCCTTGCTCGAACTTGTCCAGGATGCCCACGCAGCCACCTCCTTCCGCGCTCTAGATCGTATCCACCCTGGCGGCGTCCCGGACCGCGGCAGGGCCCCGCGCGCCCAATCTCCCCAGTTCCCCCACCTGGGCGGGTCCCCACCCCAAGGTGGAGTGATCCTTACCGAAAATGCCCAGAGTGGAGCGATCGGCGAGAGAGTGGATCCACTTTGCGGGGGCGAGGGTGGGGTGAGGGTGGGGCCCAGGGTGCGGGGTTGGGAGGGCATGGGCCCAGGGGTGGGGCCGACGGCGGACGGGGTGGTAATG
>JAAYZM010000455.1 GCA_012514835.1 Actinomycetales bacterium | reverse complement strand
GTGGTGATCCAGGTGCCGTTGCTCGACATGGCGCGCTACTCGCGGCTCCTCGCGGGCGCCTCGTGGATGGCCGAGTACGGCGACCCCGAGGACCCCGCACAGTGGGAGTTCATCCGCACCTTCTCGCCGTACCACCTGCTCGACGAGGCGACCGAGTACCCGCCCGTCCTGCTCACGACCTCGACGCGCGACGACCGGGTCCACCCCGGGCACGCCCGCAAGCTCACCGCGAAGCTCCTCGCGGCTGGCAAGGACGTCACGTACTACGAGAACATCGAGGGCGGGCACGGCGGAGCGGCCGACAACAAGCAGGCCGCCCACATGGCCGCGCTCGTGTACGAGTTCCTCGCGGCGCGACTCGTACTCGGGTAGCGCAACGACAGTCACTCGGTCGAGCCCGCTGAGGCGCCACGGGGCCGGTCGAGCCCGCTGAGGCGCTGCGGGGTTCGCCGGCCTCCTCAGGCTGAGCGCCCACGTGGAGACGCGGCCGGTGCAGCTCGCGGGCGACCCTGCTACGGGGGTTCGTCGGGCTCGACGGACTCGTCGGACGTGTGAGGGAAGTGGCCGGTGCCGTCGGGTCGGTACGTGCCGGGGGTGCCGAGCTGCCATCGTGGGACACCGAGCGCGTCGATCGTGCGGCGCATGGGGACGCGGTGGTCCTCGAGCCACTGGTTGTGGAACGCGCACGTGAGTGCAGCGTTGTCGGTGCTGGTGGTCCCACCGTCGGCCCAACGGGTCCTCGCGTGGTGGATCTGGCCCATGAACGCGGGCGCACCGCACCCGTCGATGACGCAGACCCGGTCCCGCGCCACGACCGCGCGCCGCAGGTGCCCGGTGAAGGTGCGCTTGGTGCGCCCCACGTCGATGACCTGCGACTCAGGGCCGAACACCACGCGGGTGACCTCGCAATCGGCGGCGAGGCGGACCAGGACGCTGTCGGGGATCGGGCCCGTGCCGTCCTCCCACTCGGCCGGGGGCGACGTCACGAGCGACGCGAGACCCGCGCCGCGCCGATAGCGAGGCGCTCGCCCGTGCGAAAACCTGGGGGCGCGAACCCCCGTCCCCTCTGAGCCGGGGAGCTCGACCTGCCCCGGCGACTGCCCCTTCCCCGGCGGTTGACCCTTCCCCGGCGGCTGCGCCGGTCCCGAGGGCTGCGCCTGCACGGGCGGGGCGCATGCGCCCGAGCGATGGAGCAGGTCTTCGAGCTCGGTGTGGGACACGTGCACGGACAGGTGCGGGCGCACCGTGCCGACCTTGCCGGTGAGTCCGTGGTCGAGGGTGAGACGGGCGAGGCTCGTGAGCGCCCCAGCACGACGCTGCGACGCGGTGCGCGCGTCGCCCTTGCCGGGCACACCGGTGACGGCACGGAGCGCCGTCTTGACCGCTTGGCCGTGATCACGGGTCAGGAAGCCCGACAGGTGATACCCGCCCGTGGTGGCCGACAGGTCGAAGAACTCCCGGGCGAGTGCCTCCTTGTAGCCGCGCTCGTCGGCTTCGGGATCGGTGACGTGCGCGAACCGGCGCGTGATCTTCGCGAACTCGCGCACCCGGTACCCGCCGGCGAGGGTCAGCAGGACCTCCTCGCCGGTGCAGCCAGCGAACGGGTCGCGGCCATCACCCGTAGCGCCGTCGGGCTCGTCCGGAGCGGCTTCTTGCAGCGCGGCGATCCGCTCAGGCGTCGTGGCTGTGGAGGCGATCAGTGCTCCCTTGGCGGTGCTGATCTCGCCCGCACGGGCGGCTGCCGCGGTGGCGGGCAGGGTGTCGCGGAACGTCGACGCCATCCGGGTGAGCCTGCTCGCCTCGGCGAACGGCACGTCGAGCGCGCGCTCCACCCAGGTGCTGAAGGTGCGCGCGCCGGTCCCGACCCACGCCGCGTCGGCCTCGACCCGCCCGAGCCAACCGACCTCTTGCGCCGTGAGGCGGTCACCCGCGCGGTGCACGCGCACGGCCAGTTCCGCCGCCGCGACCCCGCCCAGCTCGCTCGGATCGAGCGCCGTGAGCTGATCCACGACGCGTTCGAGGTCACCGATCAGCTCGCTCGCCGAGCGCGCGCGACCAGGGTCAGCACCAAGAACGCGCTCGCCAGCATCTCCTTCGCCGTCAGCCCGGGACACGCCGTCGGCGGCACTGCGCCCCACACCGGGGCGACCGTCGCCGCGTCGTCCACCACCGTCCTGAAGCATCCCCGGTCACCTCCGATCTGAGCCTGTCGAGCTGTTGAGAACCTGCTCGTACAAACGTACTCAGACCCACTGACACTCGGACAAAACGCCCTGGCCGCGGGGCATTCTCGTGGTGCGGGGCGGCTCAGAAGAAGCGGGGCCCCGCTCAGCCCCCGAGCCTCGGCAGCTCGATCGCGGGGCACGTGTCCTGCACGAGGTCGAGACCCGCGGCGCGGACCCGCTCGGCGGCGGCGTCGTCGTGCACCCCGAGCTGGAACCAGACTGCCTTCGCCCCGATCGCGATCGCCTCGTCGGCGATCTGCCCGGCGAGGCGCGAGTTCACGAACACGTCCACGACGTCGATGTCGAACGGGATCTCGGCGAGCGTGCGGTAGGCCGTCTCGCCGTGGACCTCCTCGGCCCGCGGGTGCACGGGCACAATGCGCTTGCCGTGCGCCTGGAGCACCTGCGCCACGCGGTACGCCGCGCGCGCGCGGTTCTGAGAGAGGCCGACGACGGCCCACGTGTCACCGAGCTCGGTCAGGACCCTGCGCACCACATCGTCGCTCATGCGCCCACCCTAGGTGCGGGTGCTCAGCCGCGCGTCGCGGGGGTGATTGCCGCCTGGTCGCGCGCTCAGCCGCGCGTGGCAGAGGAGACCGTGGCCTGGCCCAGCACGCGCGTGCCGTCGTAGACCACGAGGGACTGCCCCGGGGCCACCCCCGTGAGGGGTTCGAGCGCGCGCACACGCACCCGCGCTCCGCCATCGGACCCCGTGCCGTCGGACAACGCGCCATCGGACACCGTGCCGTCGAACCCCGCGCCGTCGAACCACGCGCGCTCGACGCGAGCCGGGACGGGGGTGCCGTGCGCGCGGACCTGGACCTGCACGTCGCGGTCCGGCTCGGGGACGACGGCGAACCACAGGGCGTCGTGCCCCTCGAGGACGTCGACCTCGAGGTCTTCGCGCGATCCGACCACGACGGTGTTGCGCACGGGCTCGATCGACAAGACGTAGCGCGGCTTGCCGTCCGGCGCGGGGCGCCCGATCGAGAGCCCTCGGCGCTGGCCCACGGTGTAGGCGTAGGCGCCGTCGTGCTCACCGAGCACCTCGCCCGTGGCGTCGACGATGGGCCCGGGCTGCGAGCCGAGCCGCTCGCGCAGGAAGCCCTGGGTGTCGCCGTCGGCCACGAAGCAGATGTCGTACGAGTCGGGCTTGGCGCTCACGGACAGCCCGCGCGCGGCGGCCTCGGCCCGGACCTCGTCCTTCGAGGCGACCTCGCCGAGGGGGAACATCGAGCGGGCGAGCCGCTCGGGGCCCATGACGGCGAGCACGTAGGACTGGTCCTTGGCGAGGTCCGAGGCGCGGTGCAGCTCGCGCGAGCCGTCGTCGTGCGTCACGATC
>JAAYZM010000454.1 GCA_012514835.1 Actinomycetales bacterium | reverse complement strand
GCCGTTCATCCCGTACATGCTCGGTGAGCAGACCCCGCCGTGGAAGCGCGCGACGAGCGTGCAGAAGTGCGTGCGCACCCTCGACATCGAGGAAGTGGGCAAGACGACGCGCCACGGCACGTTCTTCCAGATGAACGGCAACTTCTCCTTCGGCGACTACTTCAAGGAGGGGGCCATCACGTACGCGTGGGACCTCATCACGAGGTCGCAGGCGGACGGTGGCTACGGCTTCGACCCGGACAAGATCTGGGTGACGGTGTTCCACGACGACGACGAGGCCGCGGGACTGTGGCGCCGGATCGCGGGTCTGCCGGAGGAGCGCATCCAGCGCAGGGGCCGCAAGGACAACTACTGGACCACGGGCCAGCCGGGCCCGGCTGGCCCGTGCTCGGAGATCTACGTGGACCGCGGCGCGCAGTACGGCCCGGACGGCGGCCCCGTGGTGGACGAGGACCGTTTCCTGGAGATCTGGAACCTCGTGTTCATGCAGTACCAGATCGACGAGGTGCGCTCGAAGGAGGAGTTCCGCATCCTCGGCGAGCTCGCGAGCAAGAACATCGACACGGGCATGGGCCTCGAGCGGGTGGCGTACCTGCTGCAGGGCAAGGAGAACCTGTACGAGATCGACGAGGTGTTCCCCGTGATCGCGGCGGCCGAGCAGCTCTCGGGGCGTCGTTATGGCGCGAGCACGGAGGACGACGTCCGCATGCGCGTCGTGGCGGACCACGTCCGCAGCGCGCTCATGCTGATCGGTGACGGAGTGGTCCCGTCCAACGAGGGCCGCGGTTACGTGCTGCGCCGTCTGCTGCGCCGCTCCGTGCGCGCGATGCGGCTGCTGGGCGTGGACACGGTGACGCTCCCGGAGCTGCTCCCGGTGTCGAAGGACGCGATGGCGGCGTCCTACCCCGAGCTCGACACGGACTTCGCGCGCATCAGCCAGGTCGCTTACGGCGAGGAGGAGGCGTTCCGGCGCACGCTCGCGGCGGGGACGCAGATCTTCGACACGGCGGTGGCCGCGGTGAAGAAGGACGGGGCCGACGACGGCGCCCCCCGGGCGACCGGGTCCACTCCCGTGCTGTCCGGTGCGGACGCGTTCGCGCTGCACGACACGTACGGCTTCCCGATCGACCTGACGCTCGAGATGGCCGCGGAGCAGGGTGTCGCGGTGGACGAGACGGCGTTCCGCTCCCTGATGAAGGAGCAGCGGGACCGGGCGCGCGCGGACGCGATGTCCAAGCGCACCGGCCGGGCGGACACGGCGGCGTACGACGCGATCCGTGCGGAGCTCACCGGCCCCACGCAGTTCCTCGGCTACACGGACCTGACGTCCACCAGCGCAGTGGTGGGCCTCCTCGTGGACGGTGTGCCCGCGCCCGCGGCGTCGGCCCCCGCGGACATCGAGATCATCCTGGACCGCACGCCGTTCTACGCGGAGGCGGGCGGCCAGCTCGCGGACACGGGCACGATCCGCCTGCAGGGCGGCGGCCTCGTCGAGGTGGATGACGTCCAGGCGCCCGTCAAGGGCCTCTCGGTGCACCGCGGTCGTCTCGTGGACGGCACGGTGGTGCTCGGCGAGCAGGGCACGGCGCAGATCGACATCCAGCGCCGAGCGGCGATCGCGCGCGCCCACACGGCCACGCACATGCTGCACAAGGCGCTCCACGAGTCGGTGGGCACCACGGCCACGCAGGCGGGCTCGGAGAACGCGCCGAGCCACGTGCGGTTCGACTTCCGGCACGGTGCGGCGCTGCCCGCGGGTGCGCTCACGGAGATCGAGGCGCGCATCAACGAGCGCCTCGTGGAGGACCTCGAGGTCAACGACCAGGTGATGGACCTCGACAAGGCCCTCGCGTCCGGCGCGATGGCGCTGTTCGGCGCGAAGTACGGGGACAAGGTGCGCGTCGTGTCGATCGGCGGGGACTGGTCGCGCGAGCTGTGCGCGGGCACCCACGTCGAGCGCTCGGGCGCGCTGGGGCTCGTGACGCTGCTCGGTGAGTCCTCGATCGGTTCGGGTGTGCGCCGCGTGGACGCGCTCGTCGGTGCGGGCGCGTACGCGGCCCAGGCCAAGGAGCGCACCCTGGTGCACCAGCTCACGGGCATGCTCGACGCGCGCCCGGAGGAGCTCCCCGAGCGCGTGAGCGGCCTCGTGAGCCGGCTCAAGGACGCGGAGAAGCAGCTCGCGTCCCTCAACCAGGCGAAGCTCCTCGCGGCCGCGGGCAGCATCGCCGAGCAGGCACAGACCACGGGCGCGGGTACGCGCCTCGTGACGCACGACGCGGGAGAGGTCGCGAGCGCGGACGACCTGCGCGCGCTGGCCCTCGATGTGCGGAGCCGGTTCGGTGAGCAGGCGGCCGTCGTCGTCGTCGGCGGAACGTCCTCCGGGCGCCCCCTCGTGGTGGTGGCGACCAACGCCGCGGCGCGCGCGCAGGGCGCAAGGGCAGGCCAGCTGGTCCGCACGGCATCCCAGGTGCTGGGCGGTGGCGGCGGTGGCAAGGACGACGTCGCCCAGGGCGGCGGCACGGACCCGGCCAAGCTTGGCGCGGCGTTCGAGGCCCTGATCTCCGAGGTGGCATGAGCCTGCCGCGCGGGCCCCGTCTGGGGCTCGACGTCGGGAGCGTCCGGGTCGGTCTGGCCTCGAGCGACCCCGACGGGCTCCTCGCCACACCGGTGGACACGATCGCACCGGGGGACCGCGCGCGAGTCGTGAGGGAAGTGTGTGAACGCGGGGCGGCGGTGGTGTACGTCGGGCTGCCGCGCCATCTTTCTGGGTCGGAAGGTGCCTCTGCGGCGGTCGCGCGCGACTACGCTGTATCCCTGGCGGGTGAAATTGATCCCGTCGAGGTACGTATGGTGGACGAGCGGATGAGCACCGTGTCGGCGACGGCGGCGCTGCGGGCTTCGGGCAGACCGGGCCGGCGGCAGCGAAGCGTCGTGGACCAGGCGGCGGCCGTCGTGATCCTGCAAGGGGCGCTCGACGCCGAACGTGCCACGGGAAGCCGAGTCGGAGAACGGGTGGCGGCCCACCCGGACGCTGAGACGAAGACGGAGCGGTAGACGTGCGAGACGACCAGACAAGAGGCCCGGGCGCCGGAGGATGGCCCCAGGTGCAGTCCGGCGGTGAGCAGTCCGACCAGCAGGTCGCGACCGAAGGGCTCGTAGAGCCGGACGGCTACGTCTACGACGCGTACGGTTACGCGCACCCCGTCTACGGCGGCTTCGTGTACGACGACGAGGGCAACTCGTACCCGATCGACTCGCTCGTGACCAACAGCCCGGCCACGGGGGAGCAGCCCCCGGTCGAGCAGCCTCCCGTCGCGAGCACGCCGTCGGACCCCTTCACCTTCGACCGCTACGCCGCGGTGGACCCGGGTGCGCAGTGGGCCTTCGGTGGGGACGACGAGGGCGGTTCGCGCGCCGAGTCGCGGCAGGTCAGCAAGGAGCGCAAGCGTCGCCGCTCGGGCATCGCGCTGGCGATCTCTCTCGTGCTCTTCGGCGGCGTGGCGTACTACGTGTACAACGAGGTGATCCCCTCGCTGCGTCCGGAACCCACCGCGGAAGCGGTCGCGGCGGACGACTTCCCGGGCCCGGGTACGGGTTCGGTCGAGATCGTGATCGAGCCGGGTGACGCGGGTTCTGCGATCGGCGCGACCCTCGCGGAGGCCGGCGTGGTGAAGTCCTCTGCGGCGTTCACGCGCGCGTACGCGGCCAACGCCGAGGCCGTGGGCATCCAGCACGGGACGTACGGGATGCAGCTCGAGATGAACGCGGCGGCCGCCGTCGAGTGGCTCCTGGACCGCGACAACAAGATCGAGCTGCGCGTGACGATCCCCGAGGGCTACACGGTGGCCCAGGTCCTCAAGGTGGCCTCGGCCAAGACGCAGATCCCGATCGAGGACTTCGAGGCCGCTGCGGAGGACCCGCGCGACCTGGGCGTGCCGAAGGGCAACAAGAAGCAGCTCGAGGGCTGGCTGTTCCCCGCCACGTACACCGTGGAGCCGGGGGACACGGCCAAGGACATCCTCTCGGCGATGGTGGCGCAGATGCGCACGGAGCTCTCGAAGCTCGAGGTGCCGGAGGACGACTGGGAGACGGTGCTCAACAAGGCCTCCCTCATCGAGCGCGAGGTCAACCAGGACGAGTACCGCGGCAAGGCGGCGCGGGCGATCGAGAACCGCCTCGACACGGGCATGACGCTCGGGATCGACGCGACGCTCGCCTACGGGCTCGGCAAGAGCGGCCTGGACCTGACCACGTCCGAGCTCAAGTCCGACCACCCGTACAACACGCGGACGCAGCAGGGCCTGCCGCCCACGCCGATCGGTTCGCCGGGGCTCTCGGCCATCAAGGCCGTCCTGGACCCGCCGGAGGGTCCGTGGGTGTACTGGGTCACGGTGGACCTGCTCTCGGGCGAGACGTTGTTCGCGGAGACGCTCTCGGAGCACAACGAGAACAAGGCGAAGCTCGACGCGTGGATCGCGGAGAACGGGATGCCGGAGAGCTCCGAGGGCTCGGAGGAGTCCGAGACCTCCGACGAGGGCTGACGGCGTGGCGGTGACGGCACGGCGGGCCGCCGTGCTGGGGCACCCGGTCGCGCACTCGCTCTCCCCGGTGCTGCACCGGGCGGCGTACGCGGCGCTCGGCCTCGAGGGGTGGTCCTACGACGCGGTCGACGTGACCTCGGAACAGCTCGAGGGCTTCGTGGACGCGCTCGATGCCCAGTGGGCGGGCCTGAGCCTGACCATGCCGCTCAAGCAGACCATCCTCCCGATGCTCGATCACGTCGAGCCGCTCGCGGAGCTCGTGGGTGCCGTCAACACGGTGCTGGTGCAGCGCGGCGCACGGGGCTCGCTCGTGCTCACGGGCGCGAACACCGATGTTCATGGGATCGTCGCGGCGCTGCGGGAGGGGGCGGGGGAGCGAGGGGCCGACGACGGCGCCCTCCCGGCCCGTCCGCGCGCCGTGGTGCTCGGTTCCGGGGCCACGGCGGCGAGCACGCTCGCGGCTCTCGGCGAGCTGGGCTGCCCACGGGCCGTGGTGTACGCCCGGTCGCTCGCTCGCGTGGGCCCGCTCATGCGTGCCGCGCACAAGATGGGCCTCGAGCCCGAGTTCCGGGTGTTCGACGACCGCACGGCCGCGGTGTGCGCACAGGCGGATCTCGTGGTGTCCACGGTCCCGGCCCACGGGGCGGACCACGTGGCGGAGGCGCTCGCTGGGCAGGCCGCCGTCGGACACCTCCTGGACGTGATCTACGAACCCCGCCCCACGGCGCTCATGACGGCGTGGCGCGCGGCGGGCGGTGTGGCCGTGGGCGGTGAGCGCATGCTGCTGCACCAGGCCGCGGAGCAGGTGCGGCTCATGACGGGCAGGGTGGCGCCGCTCGCGGCGATGGACGCAGCGCTCAGCGGCGCCCTGGATCCACACCACATGGGCGAAACAACCCTTTGACCCCTTACCCACGGCCATCTGCGTGCCGATGGGTAAGCAACGGCACCTCGCGAGTGGGGCGGGGTGCCCAGCATGTTCACGGAGGACACGGATGCGACAGCTCGGCGAGATCCTGCTCGACGAAGGCCTGGTGAGCGAGGCCCAGCTTCTCGCTGCGATCGACGAGACGCAGACGCGAGGCCAGTCGCTCGGGCGGGTGCTGGTCGAGGAGGGCGTGCTCTCCGAGACGCAGCTGGTCGCGGCCCTCGCGAGCCAGGTGGGCATGCAGTTCGTGGACCTCGACGACTACCAGGTGGACCGCGCGGCCGTGTCTGTGGTGCCCGCGTCGATGTGCCGGCGCTACATGGTGCTGCCGATCGGCTTCCAGGACGGCGCGCTCCTCGTGGCGATGGCGGACCCGAGCAACGTCATGGCGGTGGACGACCTCCGCTCGGTCTCGCGCATGCGCGTGGCCCCCGTGGTGGCGGTGCACGACAACCTGGCCCGTGCGATCGAGCGCTTCTGCCGCGCGGACGACGAGATGGAGGACCTCGCCGAGTCCTTCGAGGAGCAGTCCGCCCCCGAGGTGGACCTGTCCAACCTGGGCCAGATCGGTGAGGACGACGCGCCGATCGTGCGCTTCGTGAACCTGCTGGTGACGCAGGCGATCTCCGACCGCGCCTCGGACATCCACATCGAGCCGGGGGAGAAGGACCTCCTGGTGCGGTACCGGATCGACGGCGTGCTGCACGAGGTGCAGCGCTCGCCCAAGCAGATCCAGTCCGGCGTGATCTCGCGCGTGAAGATCATCAGCGACATCGACATCGCGGAGCGCCGCAAGCCGCAGGACGGCCGCATGTCCGTGACGCACAACGGGCGCAAGATCGACCTGCGTGTGGCGACGCTGCCCACGGTGTGGGGCGAGAAGATCGTCATGCGAATCCTCGACAACTCCACGGCGAGTCTGGACCTGCGGGACCTGTCCTTCCTGGACGAGAACTTCGAGGTCTACTCCGAGAGCTACACCAAGCCCTACGGCATGATCCTCGTCACGGGCCCCACGGGTTCGGGAAAGTCGACCACGCTGTACGCGACGCTCAACGCCGTCTCGCGGCCGGAGATCAACGTGATCACGGTCGAGGACCCGGTCGAGTACCGCCTCCCGGGCATCAACCAGGTGCAGGTCAACCCGAAGGCGGGCCTGACGTTCGCCGCGGCCCTGCGGTCCATCCTGCGTTCCGACCCGGACGTGGTGCTCCTCGGTGAGATCCGTGACCACGAGACCGCGCAGATCGCGATCGAGGCGGCCCTCACGGGTCACCTCGTGCTCTCGACGCTGCACACCAACGACGCACCCTCGGCGATCACGCGACTCATCGAGATGGACATCGAGCCCTTCCTCGTGGGCTCGGCGCTCGACGCGGTCGTCGCGCAGCGGCTCGCGCGCAAGCTGTGCGACAAGTGCAAGGAGCCCTACCAGCCCGACTTCGCGGAGCTGGAGGCGCTGCGGTTCCCCGTCGACGCCGGCCTGGGCGCCCCCATCCTGCACCGCCCGGCGGGCTGCGCGTCGT
>JAAYZM010000453.1 GCA_012514835.1 Actinomycetales bacterium | reverse complement strand
CGGTCCGCCCGACGTCGCCGCGAGCGTGCTCGCGCGCCGCCCCGAGGTGGTCACCCAGGCGGGACGCGTCCAGGCGTGGGTGGTGGGACCGGGGACGTCCGACGACGACGGCGGACGCGTGCTCGGTGCGCTCGCGGAGGCGTTCGAGTCCCGGGTGCCCGTCGTCGTCGACGCCGGGGCGCTGCCCGCGCTGGGCAGTCTCGCCGAACCTCTCCCACCCCACGCCGTGCTGACGCCGCACGCGGGCGAGCTGGCCGCGCTCGTGAGTGCGCGCGGCGTCGCTGTGGAGCGCGCCGAGGTCGACGCCGAGCCGTGGCGCTGGGCGCGCGCGGCCCACGAGCTCACCGGCGCGACCGTCCTGCTCAAGGGCGCCGTGACCGTCGTGGTGGGTCCCTCGGGGGTGTACGCGCAGGCGGAGGCGCCCGCGTGGCTCGCGACGGCCGGGGCCGGAGACGTCCTTGCGGGCGTGCTCGGTGCCCTCCTCGCGGGGCGCTCCGCGGACGTCGCGCACGACGTCGACCTGCCCGCCCGCCTCGCCGCCGTCGCCGCGAGCGTGTGCGGGCGCGCCGCGCGCCTCGTGAGCGGAGGTGGGCCGATCGCCGCCCTCGACGTGGCCGAGGCGCTCCCGCGCGCCGTCGCCGAGCTGCTCGGGACGCGCGCGTGACACAGCTGCCCGACGGCGCGCTCGAGCGGGCGCGCGAGCTCGCGGAGCGGCCGGGTCGCACGCTGCTCGGGATCGCGGGCGCGCCCGGTGCCGGGAAGTCGACCCTCGCGGCCGGGCTCGCTCAGGCGCTGGGCGCGGCGTCCGCCGTTGTCGTCCCCATGGACGGCTTCCACCTCGCCCAGGCGACGCTCGAACGCCTCGGGCGCGCCGAGCGCAAGGGGGCGCCGGACACGTTCGACGCCGCGGGGTTCATCGCGCTGCTCCGGCGCTTGCGGAGCGGGGGAGGGCTGGCCGACGGCGGTCGCGAGGCTGACCGCGCCGAGCCGGGGACCGCCGTCGTCGGCGAGACGGTGTGGGCGCCCGAGTACCGCCGCGACCTGCGGCACGGGGTCACGGGTGCGATCGAGGTGGCGCCCGACGTGCCGCTCGTGATCGTCGAGGGGAACTACCTGCTGTGTGACGAGGCGGGTTTCGGGCCCGTGCGCGGGCTGCTCGACGAGACGTGGTTCTGCGAGCTCGACCCCGCGGTACGGGTCGAGCGGCTCGTGGCGCGGCACGTCGCGACGGGCAAGGAGCCGGGCTACGCCCGAGAGTGGGTGCTCGGCTCGGACGAGCGCAACGCCGCGCTCGTGGCCGCGACGCGCGACCGGGCGGACCGCGTCCTCGTGATGCCGTAGGCGCGGAGTTCTCCCATCGCGGAGAAGTCGCGAGGTCAGTTCGCGCGGATGCCCGAGACAACCTGCACCTGTACTCGATCCTCGAGTGGATCGAAGCGATGCGACTGGCTCGTGCGCAGCCAACGCTGACGCCAGGCCCATCCCGTGACATCCGCTAGCGCGATGAGTTGCTCCTCACTAGGCATGCGATGCAGCAGTGTCACACCACGAGGCACCTTCCCCTCGACGCGAAGTTGTCGCACCAAATCAGAGTCAACACGGTCGGCTGCGAGCGTTCCTCTGCTGTCAGCGACGAAGAGGGTGGCGGCCGTCTTCCCCGCACCCAGCGCCGGGACGAGTGCGCTGAAGCATGCGCGGCGCGCACCATCTCCGGACTGATCGCCCCGTTCAACATCTGTCCGGACGACGATGCAGTGCATTGCCCGTTGCGCTGCGACGACGTCGATGGCTTTGGTGAGCGATGCCGACTGAGAGTGCTTGTACAGCTCCGAGGCGTGGATCGGGTCGGCGTCGTACCCGGTGAGCAGCGCTTGCCGACAGTTGTCGAGGTTCTCTGAACTGACTACGGACGCAGTGACCGCGTAGAAGCGATCACGGGGGTCCTGGAGTGAGAAGGTCTCGTCGAGGAAGACGACGGCGCCTCGATGAGTCCGGTACGCCTCTCCCAGCTCGGCTGCGCGGCGTGCGCGCATCTCGTTGGTGAGGAAGAGGGACACGCGTCCGACCGTAGTGGGAGCCTCTGACATGAGCCGAACACCCCGAGAAACGAAGCAACCCCGGGCAGTCCGTAGACATCCGGGGTCCGTTACAGGCGGCTCAACAACGAGGTTGTCGATCGGCCCTTCTCCGTTGCTTCGCTCGCTACTTTACTACTCGCGCTGGAGAGTGTCGAGCAACGGAGAGACCCTGGACCGGGACACCTCCGGCGGCTACGTTGAGCCCTGTGATGACCACCGAACGGTTGCCCTGGGAGTCGCGGTACTCGCGCGGTGCCGTGATCGGCTTCGCCACGGCACTGCTCGGGCTGGTGCCGATCTCGATCCCGTTCTCTGTCGGCGGCCTCGTCCAGACCGGCGAGGGTGGGCAGCGCGGTCGCGGCCTCGCCGTCGCGGGTCTCGTCGTGAGTGCATTGTGGCTCGTCCCGGTGGTCGTCTGGTTCGCGCTCCGGTAGCTGGCTTCCGGTCCGGAGTGGGCCCCGGGTGCGAGGATGGGCGCGTGCAGACCTACCCCGCCGGTAACGGAATCGTCTGGTGACGAGTCTGCGTGTTGTCGCTGTAGCGGTGGGCGCGAGTGCCCTTGTCCTCAGCGCTTGCACCGCGACGGATCCGCCGCTATCGAGGCCGGTGTGCTCGGCGAGCCCGTGCCTTTCGGTGACGGCAGGGGGATCATCGCGGGTAGCGGCCCGGACGACTCCTTCGTGATCGCCTACGCACCGAATCCACCGGCGGAGGAGATCGACGTCAACGATCTTCAGACCTATCGCACGGGTGTGGGCATCGTGCGCCCCGGGGAGCCGGTCGAATGGGTGATCCCGTTGCCGGAGGTGCCGACGCCGGGCCCGGGTATCTCCGAGGCGACGGTGAGTGATGACTGGGTCGTGTGGCTGGAGAACGACTCGAATCACCTGCACGACTGGCCGTATCGGATGTGGGTGCGACCCAGGAGCGGTGGGGAACCCCGGGAGATCGCCCGGTCGGAGCCCGGTGCGGACGGGACGCACGACGCTCCTCCGGGGTAGGTCCACGACCTGCTCATCGTGGGTGATCGGGTGTTCTGGGTGGACGTGCCACACGACGAGGAGGGCGGATCGGACACGGCAGTTGTCTCCGCGCCTCTGGACGGCAGTGCCGAGCCTCGCATCGAGGTCGACTCGGGGTCGAGGCTGCAGGCCGACCTGTGCGCGAGCGAAGGCGAGCTGTCGATGTACTACCTGCTCGGTGGCTACGACCCGAGCGATCCGCCCAGCGTGCACCGCCGGGTGGTGGATGCGAGCGGGCAAGTGGTCTCGGACACGGTGGTGTGGAAGGACGACAGGACGGAGACCGAGACAGCCGGGGTGGTCGGGGCGTGCGGGTCGACGGTCGCGGTGCTCAGGGAGACCCCGGAGCTCGAGGCGAGCTACGACTTCACCGTCTGGATCGAGATCTCCACGCCCGAAGGGACGCGGAACTTCGTGTGGCCCGAGGACAGCGGTTCCTCGCTCACGAGCCTGACCGTGACCCCTGACGTGGTGACGTGGGCGGCGTTCAACGGGGACTTCGATGGGTCGCGATACGTCTACGCGATCGCGCGCGACGAGTTGTTCGAGCTGCCGGTCGCCGGTGGCCTGAGTCGGCTGACGGTCAACCGGGGATACGTACAGTGGTACGAGCACGATGACTCTGACGTCGATACGATCGCCCTCGTCGCACCGATCGCTCGTGCGAGTGATCTCTAGGGATACTCCGGACAGCAGCAACGCCGGAGCAGACAACTGTCGAGTGCAAAGATGGGCCCGTGCAGACCTACCCCGCCCGCGCCGTCATCGACCTCGACGCGATCGCCGCGAACGTGCGCACTCTCGACGACGGGACCTCCGCCGAGGTCATGGCCGTGGTCAAGGCCGACGGGTACGGGCACGGGCTGATCCCCGCAGGCCAGGCGGCCCGCAGCGGCGGGGCCACGTGGCTCGGGGCTGCGCAGGTCACCGAGGCGCTCGCGCTGCGCGCCGCGGGGGACACCGGTCGCATCCTGACCTGGCTCTACACCCCCGGCGCACCCCTGCGTGAGCTGGTCGAGGCGGACGTAGACGTGGCGATCGCCGCACCGTGGAACGTCGAGGCGCTCGTCGCGGCGGCGCGCGAGGCGGGGCGGACGGCCCGCGTGCAGATCAAGGTCGACACGGGGCTCGGTCGTAACGGTGTGACGCCCGCGCAGCTGCCCGACGTCCTCGACGCCGCGATGCGCGCGCAGGCCGAGGGCGTGCTCGCCGTCGTCGGCGTCTTCTCGCACTTCGCGTTTGCCGACGCTCCTGCGCACCCCACCGTGCTCGCGCAGGCCGAGGAGTTCGCGCGCGCCGTCGAGGCCGTCGAGCAGGCCGGGGCGCGGCTCGAGGTGCGCCACCTCGCCAACTCCGCGGCGACCCTGACCAACCCGTCCGTGCACTACGACCT
>JAAYZM010000452.1 GCA_012514835.1 Actinomycetales bacterium | reverse complement strand
CTCGACATCGGGGGCACCAAGATCCACGGGGTGCTCGTGGGCCCGGACGGGTCCGTGCGCGCGGAGCATCGCGCGGCCACCGTCGTCGGACCCGAGGGCACCGTCCAGGGTGCGGTGGACGCCGTCCTCGCCCTGCGCGGGGAGGTGTCCGACGACGGCGCCCCCGGGGCCGTCCGCCTCGATGGCGTGGGCATCGGGGTGCCCGGCGTGGTGGACCCTGCGACGGGCTCGGTGCGCTACGCGATGAACCTGGGCCTCGACGCCGAGCCGTTCGCGCTCGCGGCCGCCGTGTCCGCAAGGCTCGACGGTGTGCGCGTGGTGCTCGAGAACGACCTCAACGCGACGGCGCTCGGCGCGACCGTGCTGCTCGACGGCGTGGGGGACGACCTCGCCTACCTCGCCCTCGGCACGGGCGTGGCCGTGGGCCTCGTGCTCGACGGACGCTTGCGCCGTGGCACGTTCGGGCTTGCGGGCGAGGTGGGCCACCTGCCCGTGGACCCCGAGGGTCTCGAGTGCCCGTGCGGGCAGCGCGGCTGCCTCGAGCTGTACGCCTCCGGGTCCGGCCTCGCGCGGCAGTTCCCGCACACCGGCCCCGAGCCGATCGCCGCGGCCGTGTTCGCGGCCGCGGACGCAGGGGACGCGCTCGCGGTCGAGGTGCGGGACCGCTTGCTCGACGGGGTCGCGGAGATGACCCAGATGCTCGTGCTGTCCCTCGACGTCGGTGCCGTGGTGCTCGGCGGCGGGATCGCGCGGCTCGGAGACCCGCTGCTGGCCGGGGTACGCTCACGGCTCGAGCGACGAGAGGGCTCTTCGGCCTTCCTCGCCGCTTCGGGCCTCGCGAGCCGGGTCCGGCTCGCACCGCCCGACGTCCCCGTGGGACCGGTGGGTGCCGCGATGAACCTTCGAGGAGGCGAGCGCTGATGCAGGTGGTCATCGCCGAGGTCGGCGAGCTGGCCCGCCGAGGCGCCGACGCCGTCGAGCGGGTGCTGCGCGAGCGCACCGACCCGGTCCTGGGGCTTGCGACGGGCTCGAGCCCGTTGCCGATCTATGACGAGCTGGTCCGGCGGCACACCGAGGAAGGGCTGTCCTTCGCCCTCGCCCGGGCGTTCCTCCTCGACGAGTACGTGGGCCTGCCCGCCGAGCACCCCGAGCGGTACCGGCACGTGATCGAGCGCGAGCTCGAGTCGCGCGTGGACCTCGACCCTGAGCGCGTCCAGGGCCCGGACGGGCTCGCGGAGGACCTCGCGGGGGCCTGCGCGCGCTACGAGGACGCGATCGCCGCGGCCGGCGGGGTGGACGTGCAGATCCTCGGGATCGGCACGGACGGGCACATCGCCTTCAACGAGCCGGGCTCGTCCTTCGCGTCCCGCACGCGCGTCATGCCCCTGACCCGCCAGACGCGCGAGGACAACGCGCGCTACTTCGACGGCGACGTCGAGGCGGTGCCCGCTCGTGCGCTCACCCAGGGCCTCGGGACCATCATGGCCGCGGGGCAGATCGTGCTGATCGCGCAGGGCTCCGGCAAGGCCGAGGCCGTGCACCAGATGGTCGAGGGGGCCGTGAGCGCGATGTGGCCCGCGACGATCCTGCAGCACCACCCGGACGTCACGGTGCTCCTCGACGAGGACGCCGCGGGCAAGCTCCAGCTCGCGGACCACTTCCGCGAGGTCGTGGCCGCCGAGGGGCGCTGAGTCAGGCCTCGCCGCGCAGCACGAGGGCGAGCACGGTCGCGCACACGAGCGCGACGACGACGACGCCGTAGTGCGCCGCGACGATCACCCACGTGCTGGGCCGTTCCGCGCTCGGGTCGATGTCCTGGGCCACGGGCTCGGCGCGCAGCGCCTGCACGGTGTTGACCGTGGCAGGGACGGCCATGAGCGCGATGCCGCCACCGAGGGCGAACCAGGCCGCGAAGCTCGTGATCGGAGCCGTGACGTAGACGGCGGCGAGGACGGTCGCGGCCATCCCGGCGGCGCCCGCGAGCCACGTGAGAACCTTGCGACCGCGGAAGAAGAGCGTGAAGAACGCGAAGGTCGTGACGCACAGGATCGCGGCGGCGGCGAGGTGGCCCCACCGGAGCGTGAAGGGCTCGCCCGTGGCAACCCGCTGCGCGGCGTCCAGCACCACGAAGATCCCCAGCAGGGTGGGGACGTGGATCGCGTGCTCGGCCACCTCGCGCCACGAGGTGCGGTGGCCCACACCGAGCCGCTGCACGTACGCGCGCGGGTTCTCGCCGAAGGCTTCGGCGGGGCTCTGCCCGGAGTCCGCGCAGAACGACTCGACGTCGGCCATCGCCTCAGTGACCTCGCGCTCGCTCGCGTTGGCGGCGGTCAGGGCGAGGAAGAGCTCGGTCTTCCACTCGTCGTCGGTCAGGTGCTTCACGGTGCCTCCTCGAGGGACAGCAGGGTGGTGGTGGTTGTGGTGAACCCGTCCCACTGGGCGCGTCGCT
>JAAYZM010000451.1 GCA_012514835.1 Actinomycetales bacterium | reverse complement strand
ACGTGTTCGTCGACTACAAGGTCACCGATCCGACCGCGGCGCGCTCGGAGTGCACCGCGCCTCCCAACGGCACGACCCAACGCGCGGCGACCTGCGATCTGACCGCGCTGTGCCTCGCCGCCGATGTTGGCGCGCAGCGCTACATGCAGGTCCAGGTCTTCGACCGCGAGCCCCTCGAGTCGGGCGCGCCGCGGTTCAAGGCCATGCCGCCCGGCGGGCTCACGACGAGCCGCTTCTACCAGCTGTCGTGCACGGAGCCACAGGAGTGACGTCGCCGACCACACGTACGAGGCTCGCGCGCACGGGGCTCGGGCTCGCCCTCTCCCTCGCGGCCAGCGGATGCCTCGACCTCCCCCGCGAGGCCGAGCCCGAGTGTCACACCACCGACGAGTGTGACGGCGAGCGGGGCGAGGTGTGCCAGGAGGGCGTGTGCTGGGGCAACCCGCCGGACGGGATGTTCGCCGCCGTGGTCGCGCCGCCGAGCGATCGCAAGGATCTCGTGCCCAAGGAGATCATGCAGCTCGACATGTCCCAGGCGGGCTGGATCGCCGGGCTCCAGCTCGACAAGCCGGTGACGCTGGCGGGCCAGATCGAGACCGACTGCGGCGGCGTCAGCTGCGGGCGCGGGCTCGAAGCGACGCTCACGTTCACCCGCGCCTCGCAGTTCCCCGGTGGCCCCGGGTTCAAGACGGTCGTCACCACCCAGACCGGGGGCTCGGACGGCGCCTCGTACGAGGTGCGACTGCCGCGCACGGGCCCCACCGACCCGCCGTACCTCGTGACCGTGATGCCGGCGGGACGCGGCGAGGAGCCCGGGACGTCGCTCTCCGCGGCCCGGCTCGTCCCGCCCGCCCGGCTCGAGCTCTCGGTCACCGGCGACACCACCCGGATGATCACGCTCGGCGGTGACACGGTGCCGCGGGTCGACGGCACGCTGCTCGCGAGCGGCGGCGGCGGGCTCGCGCACTATCGGGTCGTCGCGCTCGGGCGCTGGGAGGCCGGCTCGCCGGCGACGGAGGTCTCGACGGTCGACTACACGGACGCCGACGGTCAGTTCCAGCTGCTGCTCGCGAACGACCTCGTCGGCACCGTCGAGATCGTCGCCCGACCGTACATGAGCGTCGCGCCGACGCTGCGCCTGCCCGCCGTGCCCTCGGATCGGGGCTCGAACCCGGTCCTGATCCAGCCCGCCGACATCGGCGCCCCGGTGCGCTCGCGGTTCGAGATCAAGGGCAAGGACGGCGCGGGCGAGATCGCGCCGGTCCGGGGCGCGCGCGTCAAGCTCACCGCGCGGGTCGCGCTCGAGGGCGACACTGGCCCGGTCGCGACCCACGTCGTCGAGGGCACGACCAACGACGCGGGCGTCGTCGAGCTCGAGATGCTCGACGGCGCGACGTATCGCGATCAGTACCTGCTCGAGGTCGTGCCCCCCGCGAGCGCGAACGTCGGCGTCGTGTTCGACGCGCCGACGCCGGTCGCGGCGGTGCAGGCTCCGCTGATCTTGCCGGCGCGGGTCCCGATCCGCGGCACGGTGCGGGACGCGACCGGCGCCCCGCTCAAGGACGTCGCCGTCACCGCGCGCCCGTCGCTGCGCTTCGTGTGGAACCTCGAGACCCGGCTGCAGGCGTTCCTGTCGGCCATCCCCCCGGCCACCACGGTCACGCCCGCGTCGGGCGACTTCGTGCTGTGGGTCGATCCGATGATCGGCGAGCGCTGGGGCCACTACGACCTCGTCTTCGAGCCGCCGATGGCCGGCAAGTACCCGCTGCGTGCCCCCACGTGGACCCAGGCCGAGATCCCGATCCCGGGCATGGAAGGCCCCGGGCCTCAGAACGTGCAGCTGCCCGACGCGGCGTTCGTGCATGGGGAGGTCACCGATCCGTCCGGGGTCCCCGTGGAGGCCGCGGAGGTGAAGGTGTTCCGCGTCGACCCGAACCGGACGCTTTGCACCATGGTCGAGTTCGCGCCCTTGTCGTGCCCGATCGCGGCCGGGCTCATGGGTCGCGGCGCGACGGACAAGGCGGGCGCGGTGCGGATTTCTCTGCCGCGCTGACCCCGGT
>JAAYZM010000450.1 GCA_012514835.1 Actinomycetales bacterium | reverse complement strand
GGTGGCCCCACCGCTCCCAGGGCGGGGAGTCCGCCCAGTTGGTCCGCAGCGTGCGCCACGCGCGGTCGAGCCGCCGTCGTCGTTGCGCTCGCCCGCGCAGCGAGCGCGCACTGACGCCCACTCGCCAGGAGGGAACGAGCTTCGAGCTCGCACCGGGACCGAGCTTGAACGCGAGGTCGAGGTCGTCGTGCACCTCGGCGTCGAGCCGCTCGACGTCCTCGCGCACCCGCAGCCACACCTCGCGGCGCACGGCCATGCACGAGCCCCACAGCGGCACGTTGCCCACGGCGAGATGGGTCAGCACGTAGTACGAGCCGAGGTAGCCGACTGAGGCGACGGTGCGCAGCCCGCGCGGCAGGTCGTGAAAGAGGCCCGTACCCGTGAGGGCGTCGAGATCGGCCCGCTCGGAGAGGAGCTCGACGGCCGTGGCGATCCAGCGCTCGTCAGGGCGGGAGTCTGCATCGAGCCGGGCGATGATCTGGCCCCGCGCCGCGTCGTAGCCCGTGGCGGCAGCGGCGGGGATACCGGGACGGGGTTCGACGACGACGACGGCGCCCCATCGCCTTGCCACCTCGGCCGAGGCGTCGGTCGACCCGTTGTCCACGACGACGACCTCGAACGGACGCACCGACTGTCGAGCCAGCAGCGCGAGACACTTCTCGAGCTCTTCGGCGTCGTCGCGCACCGGGATGACGACGGACACCGAGAGCTCTCGCGAGCGGGACGGCCCGGTCGACCGGGCGGGGTCGACGGCACCGCTCGCGGGCGGTGCGGTCGGGTCGAGGCTCACAGCTCCTCCAGGGTGGTGCTCGTCCCATACTGGCGCACCTCGTCGTTCGGTGTGCCGGTCGCGAGGGTGATCGACTCGAGCTTGTCGGGATTGCGCACGAAGTACAGACCCACGATGCCGATCTCGCTCGCCCTGAGGGTCGCGGCCGTCGAGACGATGCCAGCCTCGAGGAAGACGACGCCCGCGCTGCCGTTGATCCGTGCGGGCGCCATCGTGACGCGAGGGCCAGCGGCGATACCGAGAAGGAACCGCGCGATCTTGTCCGGGCCGACGACGGGACGCAGCGCCGCATGGGCCTTCCCGCCGCCGTCGGAGTAGAGGACCGCGTCGTGCGCGAGGAGCTCGGCGACGCGCGCCACGTCGCCCGTCGTGACTGCCTGGGCGAGAGCCGCGAGCGCGCGGCCGTCGCGGTCGGCCTGGTCCGGCAGGGCGTCGCCGAGGGCATCGGTGACTGCCCGGAGTGCTCGAGAGACGTGCTGCCGGGCCGCGCCCGGGCTCGAACCGAGCGCCTCGGCGATATCGGCGTAGTCGACGTCGAGAAGCTTGCGCAGGACGAACGCGGTGGCTTGCTCGGGCGTCAGGGTCGAGAGCACGAAGTCGAGGGCCTGGCCGAGTCCTTCCTCGTGGAGTACGGCCCACTGGGGATCGCCGTCGTCCACCACGGGCTCGGGCAACCACGGGCCGATGTACTCCTCGCGCCGGCGCTGGCGTGACCGGACCGCGTTGAGCGCGAGCCGCGACACCATGACGGCGAGGAAGCTGCGCGGTTCGCGCACCGTCGTGGGGTCGATCTTCGACCACGAGAGCCACGCCTCCTGGACGACGTCCTCCGCATCGTGTCGCGAGCCCGTGACGCGGTACGCGGCCGCGAGCATCGTAGGGCGGTGCTCGACGAAGAGCTCGGCTCTGTTCACGGCACTCATCGTGCCAGGGCAGGCGCAGCGGCCACCGCAGGGCCCGCGGGCCACGAGTACCGTCCCGCTCGCGCCATCCACTGCAGCGTGAGCCGGCACACCGTCTCCTTGAGCAGGCCTCCAGCGCGGCCCGTGAGCGCGATGGCCCGCTCCGAGTCGTCTGGCCTGACGAGCTGGACGTGGCCGCGACCGTTCCCCAGGTCGACGCACTGCATGAGGTAGCCCAGGTCGAAGGGCGCCGGATCCTGGCCGTCGGCTCGCGCGAGGATCACGTCGGCGGCATGGGCGCCCATCGGGAGGGCGGTCGCGCATGCTGCGCGCAGGTGACGCGCGCGGGGGTCACGCACGAGGACCGCGTCTCCCGCGCCGAGGATCCGGGGGTGTCCCGGGACGCTCAGGGTCTCGTCGACGATCAGCCGCCCGTGCTCGTCGGTCGGAAGCCCGGACTCGTGGGCGAGGGGAGGCACGAGGAGACCCGTGGCGTCGACAAGGACCTCGTCGTGAGTGTCCTCGAGGTGCTCGACGTCAAGGTGCACCCCGGTCTCGATCGTGACTCCGCGTCGAGCGAGCTCCGCGAGGTGCGCCTTCGTCGCCGCCCGGCGAGGCTCGTGCGCGCTGACGAGTCGCACGGACCGGCCCGCCGCGGTCAGCGCTCCCGCGAGCTCGATCCCCGTGAGGCCGGCTCCGACGACCGTCACTCGCGCATCGGGGCGCGCCTCGAGCTCCGCGCGCAGCCGCGCCGCGTCGTCCTCCTCGGTGACCCGGAACGCGCGAGGGCTCATCGCGGCACCAGACCCCCACGCGCCACCAGACCTCCACGTGGCATCGGGCGCCGGGCTCGCTCCCGAGCCGACCGCGAGGACCAGGGTCTCGAACGGTACGTCCCCGCCGGACTCCAGCTCGAGCACGTCCGAGCCGGCGCGCACGGCGGTGCCCAGCGTCAGCTCGACCCGCTCGTCGAGGAGCTCGTCGAGAGGTACGCGCGCGTCGACCCGCGCTCCGCTCGCGACGGTGTGCAGCCGGATGCGTTCGACGAACCACGGTCGCGTCGTCACCAGCTGCACGGGAGCGCCGCGGGCAGCCAGTCGGTTCGCCGCCATGATCCCGGCGTATCCGCCACCGAGCACCACCGTCGTCATCGTGTCCTCCTCCTCGGCCGCGCCGTGCGGCCCTTCAGGGAGGAGGACACCGACCGAGGCTCGCTTGTGACACGAGCGTCGCGCCGAGCCAGGATCAGGTCGAGCTCTCGAGGGTCTCAGGCCCCTTCGAGGGGGCCGACGGCGAGCCGGCGCACGGTGACGGTGCCCTCGACCGCGCGGGCCCCCCACATGCGTCCCGTGAAGCCTCCGGCGACCTCGGAGGAGAGGTAGCGCCCGTCGAGCCTCCCGAGCGAGAGCTCCCGACCCCCGACGTGAGCGGCGAGCTCGAGGTCGTCCGGCCCGCCCGTGGTGGGCGGCACCGACCTGACCTCGAGCCGGGCCGCGGTGCCGTCGAAGGCGAGACTCGTCAGGGTCTGCTCGAGGTCGCCCACCCGCACGACGCCGCTCAGTCCCCCGGCGCCTGCGCGCACCTCGACCCAGTGCCGCTCGTCGAGGCGTACCCGGAGCGCGGCGGTCCCCGTGCCCGGCTCGACCTCGGCCGTCGCTCGCCAGTGCTCCTCGGTGCAGCGCGCGGCGATCATCGCGGCAGCGCCACTGGGCGCGTCAGCGGGGCGCAGCTCCACGCCGCCTCCCGGTGCAGGAGAGACGAAGTCCTCGGGCAGGAGCCCGGGGGAGACCCACCGTGGGCCGAGCGGCGCCGCGAGCTCGTCCTCGAACCAGCCGGGAGCGGCAACCGAGACCTCGGAGTCCACCGCGTGCGGCCACCCGTCACGCCACTTGACCTCGGCGAGGAAGGACTCGCGCCCGTTGACGTGCCACCCGGGGAAGGAGCCGCGCGGGCGGGTGCCGAGGAAGAGGATCGCCCACGTGCCGTCGGGCCGTTCGACGAGGTCCGCATGTCCCGTGCTCTGGACGGGGTGGCCCAGCGAACGGTGGCTCAGGATCGGGTTGTGCGCAGCCCCCTCGAACGGACCACGCGGCGAGCGTGAGCGGGCGATCGACACGGCATGGCCCCGGCCGGTGCCGCCCTCGGCGACCATGAGGTACCACCAGCCGTCCCGCCGGTACAGATGGGGGGCCTCAGGGTGTTCGAGGCCCGTGCCGGACCACATCGAGCGCGGTTCCTCGAGGGTCTCGCCGGTGGCGGGGTCCACCTCGACCTGCATGATGTGGATCCGCGGCTCGAGCGTCGCGCAGAAGGTCACGAGGCAGCGGCCGTCGTCGTCCCACGCGATGTCGGGGTCGATCCCGGCCACGTGCGGCAGGCGCACCGCGGGTGACCAGGGCCCAGCGGGATCCTGCGCAGTGACGAGAAGCTGGCCACCGAGGCCGTCGACGTCCGTGGTGATCATCCAGAAGCGGCCGTCGTGGTGGCGCAGCGTCGGGGCGAAGATGCCGCGCGAGTCGGCGAAGGTGCCCAGCGGCCACTGGTCCTCGCGCGTCAAGGCGTGCCCGAGGAGCTCCCAGTGCACGAGGTCGGTGCTGCGGTGGATCGGCACCCCGGGGGCGTACTCGAAGCTCGAGGTCGCGAGGAAGTACTCCTCTCCCACGCGGCACACGCTCGGGTCCGGGTGGTAGCCGGGGACCACGGGGTGCGTGGCCGCGGTGCGGGCCGGACGGTTCATGCTTCCTCCTCGGTCCCGCGCGGCTCCACGAGCACGCGCGAGGTGGGCAAGGCCTCCGGGTGCTCACGCTGGAGCCACGTCATCATCTCTTCGCGGACGAGGCAGCGCAGCGTCCACTGGTCGGAGGAATCCTTCGCGGACATCGTGAAACGTACCGTGACCAGGCCACCTTGGGAGCCCGTCACCACGACTCCGGCGGACCGACCGTCCCACGCCTCGGATGCCTCGACGATCTCGTGGAACTTCTTCCGCACGGCCACCATCGGCACGCGCCAGTCGAGGTCCATCAGCACGATCCCGATGACCTTGTCGGACTTGCGGGTCCACGTCTCGAAGGGCGTCGAGGTGAAGTAGCTGCACGGGAGCACGAGGCGACGCTCGTCCCAGACGTAGACGACGACGTACGAGAGGTTCACCTCGCCGACATGGCCCCACTCGCCCTCGACGACGACGACGTCCCCCACGCGCACCGCGTCCGTGAACGCGAGCTGGACCCCGGCGATCAGGTTGCCGAGAATCGACTGCGCGGCGAGACCCGCGACGATGCTGACGATGCCCGCGGAGGCGAGCAGGCTCGTCCCGACGACGCGCATGGTGGGGAACGAGAAGAGCGCGAGGCTCACCGCGACGAGCGCCACCACCACGAGGGCCAGCCGGTGGATGACGAGGAGCTGGGTGCGCCGTCGTCGGCCCTCGGGACCCGAGACGCTCTCCTCGCGCTCCAGGAGCCGCTCGAAACCGAAGCTCGCGGCCCTCGCGAGAAGCCACGCCCCCGCGCCGATCGTCACGACGAGGAAGGTGTGCTCGAGCACCGGCCACCAGGGCTGGGTACCGGGCAGCGTCGTCGCGCACGCGAGCCACGCGAGCACCACGAGCACGAGCATGAGCCACGCGCGAGCGGTGCGGCGCCCGAGCGCCACCGCGGTGGGGGCGCGTCGGGCGAGAGCGCGCGACGCGAGGCGGTGCGCGAGAGCGACGAGGAGGACGACGAGGACGGCGAGCCCGAGCGTGAGGGCTGTCCCTGGCCAGGTAGGAGAGAAGAGCATCACCGTTCCACCCTAGGCACCTGGCGGGCGCGAGGGTGAATCTCGGGCAGGTCCTCGCGGGTGGACCACGGGCCCGCTTTGTCCCGCTACGCTGAACTGCATGTTCGTACCGCGAGCCCGCGCTCACGCGAGCCGCACGGAGACAAAGGGGTACCGATGGGCTTCATCAAGGCGTTCAGCGGCGCGATCGGCGGGATGTTCGCCGATCAGTGGAAGGACTTCCTGGTCCCGCCGGCAGGGCTCGCACCGACAGCGGCGATCTTCCCCGCGGTGGCCCAGGGCCAGAACGCGGGAAGGGGCTCCAACACGAAGGGCTCCGAGCACATCATCACGAACGGCAGCCGCATCGTGGTGCCGGAGGGCTACGGCCTCGTGACGATCCAGGACGGGCAGATCACGGGCTTCGTCGGCGAGGCCGGCGGCTTCATCTGGGACTCCCAGGACCCGAACGCACAGTCGATCTTCGCCGGTGACGGCATCGTCTCCTCGACCATCAAGATGTCCTGGGAGCGGTTCAAGTTCGGTGGGCAGCCGGGCTCGCAGCAGCTCGCGTTCTACGTGAACCTCAAGGAGATCCCCAACAACCGCTTCGGCACCCAGTCGGAGATCTACTGGGACGACGCGTACCTCAACGCCCAGGTGGGCGCCGTCACGCGCGGCACCTACACGCTGCGCATCGTCGACCCGATCCTCTTCGTCAAGGGCTTCGTGCCGCTCGCCTACTACTCGGCGAGCCCGCGTGTCTTCGACTTCACCGACCTCGACAACGACGCGGCCACACAACTCTTCAACGAGGTCGTCAGCTGCCTCGCCCCCGCGTTCTCGCTCTACACGAACGACCCGTCGAAGGGGAACCGCATCACGCGGATCCAGTCCGACTCGCTCGGGTTCGCCCAGTCGCTCGGCCAGGCGGTCGAGGACGGCTACCAATGGACGTCGGACCGCGGCCTGACGATCGTCAAGGTCGCGATCGCGTCGATCGAGTACGACGAGGACACCCGTGCGCTGCTCAGCGACGTCAAGAAGGCCGACGCGCTCAGCGGTTCGCGAGGGAACTCGTTCATGCAGCAGGCGGCGGCCCGAGGCATCCAGGCTGCGGGGGAGAGCGACGGGGGGGCTGGCGGCGGTGCCGGCATGGCATTCCTCGGCATGGGCATGAACGCTGCGGGTGGTGCGATGGGTGGGCTCCAGCAGCCCGCCTCGCCGCCTCCGCACCAGCAGCAGGCGGCGGCCCCCGCGGCGGCCCCAGCGGCTGAGGACCCGGTCGCGAAGCTGACCCAGCTCAAGACGCTGCTCGACCAGGGCCTCATCACCCAGGAAGACTTCGACGCAGCCAAGAACAAGGTCCTCGGGCTCTAGGGCGCGCCGTGACCGACACTGACCCGAACGGCGGGCAGCCGCCCGTACCCGAGCCCGTGTCACAGCCGACGGCGGAGGCCGTCGCGGATCGCGTGAGCGACCCCGCGACGGCCCCGGCCGACGGCGTCTTCCCGGGACTCGCAGAACCCGAGGGACCGCAGTCGTTCCGCACGGACGCCGAGGCGAAGGACGGCCTCAACAAGTGCGGCCGGTGCGGGTCCACCGACATCTCGCTCAACGCGGCCACCGGCAAGCTCCGGTGCCACTTCTGCCGCCACGAGTGGGACAACCTCAACATGAACGAGGCCTTCGGCCTCAACCAGGGGATCGGCGACCTGCGCGGCGTGGTCATGGGCTCCGGCTCGGCGGACATCATCCCGTCCACCGACGTGGTCATGACGTTCAAGTGCACCGCGTGCGGCGCCGAGGTGGTCATCGACACTGACCACAGCACGCAGGCCCGGTGCCACTGGTGCCGCAACGTGCTGTCCATGAACCAGCAGATCCCCAACGGGGCCGTGCCGGACATGGTGCTGCCGTTCCGCCTGCCCAAGGAGGAAGCGGTCCGGCGGATCGCCGAGTTCGTGGGGAAGCGGAAGTTCTACGCGCACCCCCGGTTCCGCGCCGAGTTCAACCCTGAGAACGTCATGGGCATCTACATGCCGTACATGGTGGTGGACGTCAACGCGCACGCGACGTTCACGGGTCAGGGCGAGCACCAGACGCGCTCGTACACCGTCAAGGTGGGCGACCGGGACGAGCGACGTTATGACGCGGACCTCTACGCGGTGACGCGGGACTTCGACCTGCACGTCAACGACCTCACGGTCGAGTCC
>JAAYZM010000449.1 GCA_012514835.1 Actinomycetales bacterium | reverse complement strand
GTAGATGTCGCGCTCCTCGGCAGTGGAGTACGCCCCCGCGAAGGTGGCCGACGGCGGCACGGGGATGAGGTCGACGTCGAAGCCCACGCCCTTGGCCTGCTCCTGGAGGCCCTGCAGGATCGACGCACCGTCGGCGTTGATGATCGAGCCGGCACCGTAGGGCAGCACGACGGTGAGCCGCTGGCCGTCCTTCGTGCGGTAGCCCTCGGCGTCACGCTCGGTCCAGCCGGCCTCGTCGAGCAGCGTGTTCGCCTTGGCCGGGTCATAGGTGTACCAGTCCGCGGCCTTCTGGCTGTAGCCGGGCGTGGTCTGGCTCACGCCGCCGTTGCCCTCGTAGGGGATCACGCCGCGCCCGATCGTCTCGACGATCGCCTTGCGGTCTGTCGCGTAAGCGAAGGCCTGGCGCACGCGCTCGTCGGTGAAGGGACCCACCCGCGTGTTGAACGAGAGCTGCTGCGGGCGACCGGGGGTCACGTACTTGTGCAGCTCGTAGCCCTCCGTCTCGAGCGGCGCGAAGTCGATCGCGGGGACGTCGTAGATCGCGTCCGTCTCGCCGCTGCGCAGCGTCGCGACGCGCGTCGTGGCGTCACCGACGAACTTCCAGTCCACCTTGTCGAGGTAGGCCGGACCCTCGTGTCGGGCGTTCGCGGGCCACGACGTGTAGTTCTCGTTGCGGACCAGCACGATGTTCTCGCCGCGGTTCCACTGCTCGACCTTGAACGCGCCCGAGCCGATCGGCTGCTCGCAGTTCTCCTCGTCCGTCCGGGTCTCGAGCGCGACCTGGGACTGGATGCCGAAGTAGCCCTGGGTGAGGTTGTCCGCGAGGCGCGGGTACGGCTGGGAGAGCGTGATCTCGACCGTGAGCTCGTCCGTGGCCTTCGCGGACTCGTAGTACCCGGCGAGCCACGCGGTCGCGGTCGAGTTGCCGCCCGCGAGCCAGTGGTCGAAGTTGAACGCGACCACCTCGGCGGTCAGGGGCGAGCCGTCCGTGAACTTCACGCCCTCCTTGAGGTGGAAGGTCCACGTGAGCTGGTCGTCGGAGACCGACCACTCGTCGGCGAGCCACGGGACCACCTCGTGGTTCTCGTCGAGCGCCACGAGCGAGTCGAGCACGTTGTAGGACAGGTAGGACTGCTCGATCCAGCCGCCGAAGACGCACGCGGGTTCCTGCTGGTGGCCGTACACGATGGTGCCGCCCGCCGTGGGCGTGCCGGAGTGCGTGGTGCTCGCAGCGGGCTCGGAGGGTGCGGCCGCCTGGGCCGTGCAGCCAGCGAGGACCGCGACGGTCGCGGCGAGCGCAGGCAGGAGCAAGGGTCGAGAAGACATGAGGAGTCCAGGGGTTCGTGAGGTTGGGGTCGGCGCAGGGGGCCGACGTCGGGCACCGCTGTGCACCTGAGCACGCGAGGACCGCGCGACGCGCAGCGCGGAGCTGCGCGTCAGAGCGAGGTTCGACGAGTCCGGGGCCAGCGGCCTGGAAGCTCGCTCGGCGAGGGCGTCATTGCCCGAGGCGCCGGCGAGCTAGAGACAGGGGCGACAGCGGCCCTGGCGACACGACGGAGCGGCCGCGCGCATTCGCGCAGCCATCGTCGTCCGGTCGGAGGTCATGTCCGGAACGCTGACACACCCGGCCCGAGTGTGCCGATGCGGCGTCCACGATGCGGACAACCGCCCCGTTGGGGACGAGCCGGACAGGGGGGGTGATCCCGACATGTGGACGCTCGGTGGGTGGATCGTGGAGCGCGGTGCGAAGGTTCGAGGCATGACGAACGACCGCCCCGCCGTGCCCACGCTGCTGCGTGCTCCCGTGGCGTGTCGAATGTGCTGCTGTCCGTCCTGTTGACGGCTCGCCACCCCCGCCACTGACGCCGGGGCAAGCGAGCTTCCCGGCGGACGGGACTGACCTGCGCGGTCGCGCCTCTGCGCGGCCTTGCTGCGCCGTCCCTCCGCACACCCTCTCGCCGCGGCACGCGGC
>JAAYZM010000448.1 GCA_012514835.1 Actinomycetales bacterium | reverse complement strand
CACGCCCTGGTGCACGTAGACGGCCCCGGGGTGGACGGTCTGGTCCGCGTTGCCCGCGTCGACCGTGCCGAGCAGGCGACCCGTCGCCGTCTCGACCACCTGGACGGGGGAGCCGCCCGTCCCGCGCAGGTCTGTGAGGTGTGCGGCGGACTCCTCGGGCGTCCAGTACCAGCCGGACGGTCGCTGGCGCAGCGCCCCGCGGGCGACGAGCACGTCGAGGAGCTCGCGCACGTGCTCGCCGAACATCGGCAGGTCCCCCGTGCGCAGGGGCAGCTCCGCGGCGGCCGCGCACAGATGCGGTGCGAGCACGTACGGGTTGGCCGGGTCGAACACCGTGGCCTCGACGGGGGTGCCGAACACCGTCTCGGGGTGGTGCACCACGTACTGGTCGAGCGGGTCCTCGCGCGCGACGAACACGACGAGCCCGTCCGCCCCGCGCCGTCCCGCGCGGCCAGCCTGCTGCCACAGTGACACCCGCGTGCCGGGCCAGCCCGCGATCAGCACCGCGTCGAGCCCCGAGATGTCCATGCCGAGCTCGAGCGCGTTGGTCGTGGCGAGCGCGCGCATCTCTCCGGCGCGGATCGCCTGCTCGAGCGCGCGCCGCTCCTCCGGCAGGTAGCCGCCGCGGTACGCCGCGACCCTCGACCCGAGCCCTGGTGCGACTTCCTCGAGGTGCTCGCGCGCCCGCTCCGCGACGGACTCCGCGGCGTGGCGCGAGCGCGTGAACGCGAGGGCCCGCCCGCCCGCGGAGACGAGGTCCGCGAGCAGGTCGGCCGCCTCGGCGGTGGCGGTGCGGCGCACCGGTTCGAGGTCCTCTTGCGGGCGGTCCTCTGCGGCGTCCGAAGTGTTGGGGGCGTACCCCGGTGTGCGCTCGTCGAGGCTGCGCAGCGCGGCCGCCGCGTCGAGCGGCGAGCGCCCGGGCAGCTCGGGCGGCTGCCACAGCGCGAAGGTCTTGCGCCCCGCGAGGGAGCTGTCCGCCGTGATGGCCGTGACATCACCCGGGTCCACGCCCACGAGGCGTGCGGCGGAGGCTGCGGGGTCCGCCGTCGTCGCCGAGGCCAGGACGAAGGTGAGGCCGGGCGCCCCGGGCGGGCGCACGCGCGCGGCCCCGGCGTAGTGCTCGGCGAGGCGGCGCAACCGGCGCAGGACGAGGGACACGTGCGCGCCGAACACCCCGCGGTAGGCGTGGCACTCGTCGACGACGACGTACCGCAGGTTGGCCAGCAACCGGGCCCACCGTCGGTGCTGGGGCAGCAGGGCGAAGTGCAGGTAGTCGGGGTTGGTGAGCACCACGTCGGCGTGGTCGCGGATCCAGCGGCGCTCCGCGAAGGGGGTGTCGCCGTCGCACGTCGCGACCCGGACGTCGCCCGTACCCGACGCGGCGAGCAGAGCGTCGAGGGACGCCCGCTGGTCCGCCGCGAGCGCCTTGGTGGGGCTCAGGTAGAGGACGGCCCCGCGGCGCGTGGTGGTCTCGATGCGGCCGGGGTCGAGGAGCCCGGCGGCGGCGTCGGCCCGCACGGACGTGAGCGCGGGGAGCCAGTAGGCGAGGGACTTGCCGGAGCCGGTCGAGGTGGCCAGGACGGTGTGGAGGCCGGACCACGCGGACTCGGCGGCCTCGACCTGGTGGCGCCACGGGAGCGACACGCCGAGAGATTCGTACCCGCGCACGAGCGACGGATCTGCCCACGCGGGCCATGCGCCGGGCTCGCCGGGACGCCCCGGCAGGTGCTCGACGTGCGTGAGCCGCGGCGTTCTGCCGCTCGGGGCGAGCAGCACGCCCAGGAGGTTCTCGCCCGTGGTCACGAGCCCCAGTCTCGCACCGCTCGCGGTCCCGGGACCAAGGTCCCGGTTAGGGCCCACCGTGGGGAATAGAAATGGCACACCTAGTAGTCACCCAACCCAATGACCACAAGATGTAGTGGTCGCCGGAACCAGAGTTGTAGCCGGAGGAGGCACATTCATGTCCCTTGTGCGAGGAGTCATCAAGAGGTCCGGAGCCACGGCTCCGTTCGACGCGGACCGCATCAGGTCCGCCATCGCTCGTGCCGGGACCGCCGCGGGCGGGCTCGACTCCGACGCCGTGACGCGGGCGACCGGGGCGGTTCTCGCCAAGCTGGCCGACGAGGGCGCCGGCTACCCGCACGTCGAGCACATCCAGGACGTGGTCGAGGCCGCGCTCATCGAGCAGGGCCACACCCAGGTGGCCCGCCTCTACATCTCCTACCGCGACCAGCACGCCCGGCTGCGTGAGGACGCGCGCACGGTGGTCGAGGTGGGCTCGTCCATCAACGAGTACCTCGACCGCTCCGACTGGCGCGTCAACGCGAACGCCAACCAGGGCTACTCGCTGGGCGGCCTCATCCTCAACACGGCGGGCAAGGTTACGGCCAACTACTGGCTCAGCCACGTCTACTCTCCCGAGACGGGCCGCGCCCACCGCGACGGCGACCTGCACATCCACGACCTCGACATGCTCGCGGGCTACTGCGCGGGCTGGTCGCTGCGCACGCTCCTCGAGGAGGGCCTCAACGGCGTGCCCGGCAAGGTCGAGGCGACCCCGCCCAAGCACTTCTCCTCCGCGATCGGCCAGATCGTCAACTTCCTGGGCACCATGCAGAACGAGTGGGCGGGCGCGCAGGCGTTCAGCTCCTTCGACACGTACATGGCGCCGTTCGTGCGGCTCGACCAGCTCAGCTACGACGAGGTCCGCCAGGGCATCCAGGAGCTCATCTACAACCTCAACGTCCCCTCGCGCTGGGGCACCCAGACGCCCTTCACCAACTTGACGTTCGACTGGAACTGCCCCGAGGACCTGCGCGAGCAGGTGCCCGTGATCGGCGGCCAGGAGGTCGACTTCACGTACGGCGACCTCCAGGAGGAGATGGACGTCATCAACCGCGCGTACATCGAGGTCATGACGGCCGGCGACGCGTCTGGGCGGGTCTTCACGTTCCCGATCCCCACGTACAACATCACCAAGGACTTCCCGTGGGAGTCCGAGAACGCGGAGCGACTGTTCGAGATGACGGCGCGCTACGGGCTGCCGTACTTCCAGAACTTCATCAACTCCGAGCTCGAGCCCAACCAGATCCGGTCCATGTGCTGCCGCCTGCAGCTCGACCTGCGCGAGCTCCTCAAGCGCGGCAACGGGCTGTTCGGCTCCGCGGAGCAGACCGGTTCCCTGGGCGTCGTCACGATCAACTGCGCGCGCCTCGGCTACCGCTTCGCCGGTGACGAGGAGGGGCTGTACGTCGAGTTCGACCACCTGCTGACGCTCGCCAAGGAGTCCCTCGAGCTCAAGCGCAAGGTGGTCCAGCGCTACATCGACGAGGGGCTGTACCCGTACACGCGCCGCTACCTGGGCTCGCTGCGCAACCACTTCTCGACCATCGGGGTCAACGGCCTCAACGAGATGGTGCGCAACTTCACGGGCGACGAGGAGAACATCACGACGGACGCGGGCCGTGAGCTCGCCCTGCGCCTGCTGGACCACGTGCGCGCCCGCATGGTCGAGTTCCAGGAGGAGACGGGTCACCTCTACAACCTCGAGGCCACCCCGGCCGAGGGCACCACGTACCGCTTCGCCAAGGAGGACCGCAAGCGCTACGACGGCATCCTCCAGGCCGGCACGGACGCCAACCCCTACTACACGAACTCCTCCCAGCTGCCCGTCGGCTACACGGACGACCCGTTCGAGGCCCTCGAGCTGCAGGACGAGTTCCAGAAGAAGTACACGGGCGGCACGGTGCTGCACCTGTACATGTCCGAGAAGCTCTCGACCGCCTCGGCGTGCCGCGAGCTCGTCAAGCGCGCGCTGAGCAACTTCCACCTGCCGTACATCACGGTCACGCCCACGTTCTCGATCTGCCCGAACCACGGCTACCTCGCCGGGGAGCACCACACGTGCCCCACGTGCGCGGAGCAGAACCCGGACGCCGAGCCGCAGGCGTGCGAGGTGTGGACGCGCGTCATGGGCTACCACCGGCCCGTGAGCTCGTTCAACATCGGCAAGAAGGGCGAGCACGCCGAGCGTCAGCACTTCACGGAGAAGGCGGCGGCGCTCGTATGACGACGACGGCGGCCCCCCGGCCGGACCACCTCAGCGCGGACCCTCGCCCAGGGGCCGCCGTCGGACCTGACGCTCCCGGGACCCCACTCCCCGGTGAGCGTCACCGCGGCGGGCTCGCCCCCGCCGCGGCCGGGCCCCGCGATCTGCCGGCGTCCTCCGACGCGCTGGCGATCGCGGGGCTCGTCCCCATGTCCTCGTGCGACTGGCCGGGAAAGCTCGTGGCCACGGTGTTCGCGCAGGGGTGCCCGTGGAACTGCACCTACTGCCACAACCCCGACCTCATCCCGACGCGCACCGAGGGGGTCATCCCGTTCCAGCGCGTGCGGGACCTGATCGCCAAGCGGGCGGGCCTGCTCGACGGCGTGGTGTTCTCCGGCGGGGAACCTACACGCCAGCGGGCCCTCGGCGCGGCGATGCGCGAGGTGCGCGACGCCGGGTTCGGCGTAGGCCTGCACACCGGCGGGGCGTACCCGGCGCGGCTGCGCGAGATCATCGGGCTGGTGGACTGGGTGGGCCTCGACATCAAGGCCCCGCGAGGGGACTACGCGAAGATCACGCGCGTCGCGTCGAGCGGTGCGAAGGCCTTCGAGTCGCTCGACATCGTGCTCGCCGCGGGCGTCGAGGTGCAGGTGCGGACCACGGTGGATCCCACGGTCCTTTCCGACGACGACGTCGCCCGCATCCGCGCCGAGCTCGCCGAGCGCGGGATCCACCACCTGGTGCTCCAGGAGGCCAGGCCGGACGGCACGCGCCCGGAGTACGCGGAGGCGCTCCTCGCGGCCCGCCGCGCCGCCGCGCAGCCCGACTGACCCGCTGAAGCGCCCACTGCTGGCGCGTCGTCACGGACCACGCGGACCACGCGGCAGCCCGGCGGCCCAGAAGCCGAGGAGCCCGGAAGCGTCTGTGCCGCCATCCGTCACATACTCTTCGGGACTCCGGCTACTGCTCGGGGAACTCGACCTCGACCGGTCCGAACACGGTCACGTGCCGGTTGGTCAGACCCCACTCGTCGTCGTACGTCACTGCGTAGAAGCCGGCGGCGGTGTACCGCCCTGAGGGTTCGAACTCCAGGAAGCTGGTCTCGGGCACCGCGCAGTCGGACCCGGTGTCGAGGAATGCGGACCGCGCCGAGTCGGACTCCCACCCCACTGCTTCGAAGGGGTCGTACGGCATGGACCCCACCCGTGCTACCACCGCACCGTCGCGGACGAGCACGATCCCACGTGCCGCGGGCCACATGGCGCGTTGCGGGCCGTCGTAGGTGAAAGCGAGCTCGATCTGCGGGAAGCCCTCCGCGAGGTCCTCCACCATGCCGTCGGACGAGTCGTCCCAGTCGTAGAGACCGGCGCGCACCTCGCTGGCTGCGGGGTAGGTGGGATCGAACGTGAAGCCGTCGATCGGCTCGCCGCACGCGGGCAGCTCGGGCAGACGGACCTGGACTCGCTCGGCGGCGGCGTCGTCGGTGATCGCGAGCGAGGCGTACCGGGTCGTGGTGCCGATCGGTCGGGTGGACTCGGGGTCACGTGCTTGCTGAGCGACGGTGAGCTGGTACCTGCCTGGCGGGAGGTCTTCGCCGCTCGCGCAGTCCACGAGGGGCGCGAACTTCCCGAACGCCATGGTGGCACCGGAGACGAGCCCCGGTCCTGGCAGGGGATCGATGCTCTCGGAGCGGGCCACGACCAGGTTCTCGTGGTCGGACACGAGCAGCACTGGTCCACCTTGGATGACGTCCTCGAGGTCGAGCGGACCGTGGTTGGTCATCCGCACGCCGGGGTCGAAGGCCGCTCCCACGTGCACGAGCACGGGGTCGGGCTCGTCGAACGTGGCGTGCTGGTTCGAGCCGTCGGGCAGGTCGTCCAGATTCGATCGGCACTCTCCGGCGCGGGCCGGGACCACCTCGTCCGGGCGCGCGCCCGGGTGCGGGGTGATCCGCAGCGTCCCGAGCCGGGCCCACGTGTTGAACGGCTCCGCCCCGGACTGGATGGGCCGCCCGAGGGCCTGTCCTGCGTGCACGTCATAGGTGCCGGCCGTCAGGAGCTCGCCGTCGGACACCTCCTTGCCAGGCCCGGGGCACGCGAGGAAGGAACTGAATCCCACGAACTCCAGGTCCTCCTCGAGCGTGAGCGTGCGCGCGCCGGGACTGTCTTGCGAAAAGGCGACGCCGACGACGGCGGAGTCGTCGCCCACCGTCGTCGCGACGAGCACGGGCGCGCTGCCCGTCGGGAGGGCGAGCCCGTCGCGGTGGAGGTTCGTCAGGGCGACCCGGTATCGGCTCGCGGTGCCCGCCGGGATCGCGAGGTCGCCCATGGGTGAGGTCAGGGGGAGCGACGTGGGTGCCGCGAGAGCCCCGCCGCTCCACGCGCACACCGCTTCGAGGGTCACGAGGTCCGGCTCTGCGGCCGCCGCGGGCCCGCGCAGGTACCCGTTCCCGGCGGCATAGACGCCGAGCCCGCCCACGAGCACGGCGCCCAGCACCGCGTACCCGACCCGCCTGCCCCCACGCGCCATCGTCAGTCCCCTGTCCAGGTCCCGGGCGGGGGTTCGTGCTCGAAGTCGTACGGCCCCAGCGCCACGAGCAGATCGTCCCGCACCCCGAGCGGGTTGTCGACCAGGTAGAGGGTGTAACCGTAGAGCGTGTAGTTCCCGTCAAGGACGAGCGGGACGAACTCGCCGGGCCCGTCGCAGTCGTCGAAGCGCAGAGTCAGCAGGTCCTCCGTGAACGCGGTCCCGCGGAAGTGGACGGCGCTGCCCCAGCCCTCGCTGCGCGCCATGGTCCCGACCACTACGCCGTCCTGCACGACCACGTAGTGCGAGCCTTGCTCGGCCGAGATCGGTGCGGCAGGGGTGTCGAGCTCCATGGTGAGCGTGATGACGGTGTTGTCCGGGCCGGCGCCGCCGCCGCCAGTTTCCCCCGGGCCCTCAACCTCAATGACGTCGAAGTCCTCGATCGTGGTGCGCACGGCGTCCGGGGCGAGAGTGATCTTGGGTACGGGTTCGTGACACGCCGGCATGTCCGGCCAGGTCGCGACGTGGCGCTCTACTCCTTCGGCGTCGATGAAGATCGAATACTCGTCCGTCCACAGGTCGAGGGCGGGCTCGCCCGGTGCAGGATCGCTGACTATGCGGGCCGCAAGGTACGTGTAGCGGCCCGGCGCGAGCGGCGAACCGTCCGAGCAGTCCACGAGCTCTTCGAATCGGGAGAACGTGAACGAGTCGTCCGGATTCAGGTCGTCCTCGGGCAGCGGCTCGGTGGTCCGCGAGACCGCCACCACCCGGCCTTCCGCGTCGAGGACGAGGAGGACGGGTCCACCCTGGACGGCGTCGCTCACGATGAAAGCGTTCGGGTTGAGGAGCGCGACCTCGACCTGGAGCGTCGTGGCGCCGAGCGGGAGGGCGTCGTCCGTCCAGATCTCCTGGTAGAGCCAGTCGCTCGACGTCGCCGAGCCGCGACGGGGTACCGACCCGCAGACGTCGAGCGCGGTGACCGGATCAGGGGTCGGTTCGATGGTTGTGGGCGGTTCGATGACGGTGAGTGAGGTGGTTGGGGCATGCGGTCCGACGTCCGCGCGCCCGTCGCCGAGGTTCGCGGCGGCGAGACCCGCTCCTGCGAGGAGGGCGAGGGAGAGCGTGGAGACGCCTGCGGCGCGCAGGGTCCGACGACGGCGAGCCTTGGCCCGGACGGCTCCCTCAGGGACCCGGTAGTCGGCATGGTCGGTAGCGGCGCGGGCCACGGCGCCATGGAGCGCCTCGCTCAGCGGGTCGTGCTCGGTCATCGGGTCCGTTCCTTCCTCGCGCGGGTGAGCGTGACGTCCCACGTCTCGACCGCTGCCGCAGGGGACTCCTCGAAGGGACCCAGCACGGTGGCGAGCGACGCGAGTGCGTCGGACAGATAGCGCTTGACGGTCCCTTCGGCGAGGCCGAGCTCCGCGGCGATCGCCGGGACGGTGAGGTCGTCGAAGTAGCGCAGGACGATGCACGCCCGGTGGCGCGGGGTGAGGGTGCGCAGCGCGGCGTGCACGTCGGTGGCGTCGGCCACCCCGGGGGCGCCGTCGTCGGCCACGTCGTTCCTCGCCAGGAGGTGACGGACGGCGCGCCAGCGGGTCGTGCGCCGGTAGCCGTCGAGGTGGATGGTGAGGATGGCGCGGCGCACGTAGCGCTCGGCGTCGTCGGGCGTGAAGCCTTGGCGCAGGCGGCTGAAGACCTTGACGAGGGCGTCCTGGACCAGGTCCTCCGCGGCGGCGCGTTCACCGGCGACGAGCAGCGCGTAGCCGAGCAGCGCGCCGGACCGTTCGCGCGCGAGGATGCCGAGCACGTCGGCCTCGTGCGGTCCCTCGTCCATCGCGCCCGCCCCCTTCCCGCCGTCGGACCCCTGTCATCTGCAAGGACGCCCGACGGCCGCGAACCGTTGCCCCGGACCCCAAGATCCCACGCGGGGGCTCGGGGCGGGGGCGGTTCGCGCGTCAGGGGGCGAAGGAGACCGGGGTCGGTGCGAGGGTTGTGACGTGGCGGGCGGGAAGGCCCCACTCGTCGACGTAGGCGTGCTCCACGAAGCCGAGCGCGGTGTACTGGCCGGCTGCCACGAACGGCGCGCCGTCGCAGTCCGTCCAACCCTGGAGTGCGACGAGGCGCGCCGAGCCGGTGGCCCAGGTGGTGGGCGCGGCGTTCTGGATCGCGTGCGCGGTGGACGCGACCACCACGCCGTCGCGCACGAGCACGGCGTGGTGCCCGCCGTCGCTCAGCGCCCGCTCCGGACCGGTGTACGCGAGCTCGAGCTCGACGGTGGTCTCGCCGT
>JAAYZM010000447.1 GCA_012514835.1 Actinomycetales bacterium | reverse complement strand
GGACCGGGGCGACGGGGCATGTGCGCACGGTCGCCGAGCCGGCCGACGGGTGCCACCCGCGGTCGAGCCACCTGTGGATCACCCGTCGCCGCGCCGTCCCGCACTTGCTTCAGCGCTGGCCACGACTCCGGATGCGGTCAGTCGGGGCGGCGCTTCTGGGGGTAGGGGAGCTCGCCGCGGGAGAGCTGGTCCACGAACTTGGCGATGTTCCGGGCTCGCGTCTCGGGGCGCTTGGCACCGTTGATGCGGTAGACGATCGCGAAGCGGTTGGTGGACGTCAGGACGTCGAACCACGCCTGCGCGGCGGGGACGGCAGCGATGGCGGTGAGCAGGTCTTCCGGGACCTCCGTGGTGGCAGGCCCGGCGTAGGCGGCGTCCCAGCGGCCGTCGGCCTTCGCGGCCTCCACCTGGGCCCGCCCGGCCTCGGCCATGCGGCCCTCCTGCTCGAGCTGCTCCACGCGCCCCACGTTGACCTTGGACCACGGGCTGCGCGGCCGGCGGGGCGTCATGCGCTGCAACGAGGACTCGTCGTCCCGCTTGCGCGCCTGCCCGTCGATCCACCCGAAGCAGAGGGCCTCGAGGACCGCATCGGCGTAGGTGAGCGTCGTCGTCGTGCCGCCCTTCTTGTGCAGCACGAGCCACACGCCTTCAGACTCGGTGTGGTGGGCGGCGAGCCACTCGCGCCACGCGGCGGCGTCCGGGACGAGCAGCTCGGGCAGTTCGACGGCCACGGGATCTCCTTCGGGCGGGGTTGCGGACGCTCTCCATGCTTGCATCGCCCGCAGACAGTCACCCGTGCGGGCGCGGGCGGGTCCAGTACGGGTCGAGCAGCGTCTCGACGAGCTCTTCGAGCGGCGCGCCGAGGCCGAGCTTGGCGAACCCGCCCACGGCGTCGAGCGTCGCGGCTCCGTGCAGAGCGGCCCAGATCGAGCGGGACGTCACCGGGGCGGGGAGCCGGTCGGAGAGGACTCCACTGCGCTGGGCCGTCTCGACGGCCTCGAGGAAGGTCTGGAACGACGGCGGGCCGTAGTCGGACGGGGGGCCCTGCCGGTCGCGGAACATGATGGTGAACACCGCGGGGTGCTCCACGGCGAACCGCAGGTAGCCCACCCCGATGCGCGTGATGGCGTCGGCGGGGTCCGTCGCACCCGCCACGGCCTCGCGGAGCACGTCGTGGAACTTGATGTAGCCCTCGTCCGCGAGGGTGTCGATGAGTGCGTCGCGGTCCGCGAAGTGGCGGTACGGGGCGGCCGTGCTGACTCCCACGCGCCGGGCGATCTCTGAGAGGGAGAAGGCGTGGGCCCCGCGTTCGGCGAGGAGCTCGCGCCCGGCCTCGAGCAGCGCCTCTCGCAGCGCCCCGTGGTGATAGGGCTGATCAGCAACCATGTTGACGACCTTAACATCTGCGCCTATGTTGACCCATGTCACATTGTTAGAACCATCAACATCAGGAGTCACCATGGCCACCGCCGTCGTGCCCCGCCCTACCCGGACTTCGCGGGGGAGCCGCCCCGGGTTCGTCGCCGTGGGCCTGCTCTCCGTCGCGATCGCCGGATGGTCGCTGTACCTCTACGCCCAGGGCACGCTCGCCGAGCTCGCCACCACGGAGGCCCCCAACGCCGGGATCGCCGCCAACTACGTGGGTGCGCCCGGGTTTGTCCAGGCCGCGCTCTACGTGCACATCGTCACGGGCTCGCTCGCCCTCCTGCTCGGGCCCGCGCAGTTCTCCCGGCGCCTGCGCGCCCGCCGCCCACGGCTGCACCGGGTCACCGGCCGCGCCTACTTCGCCGTGGTGGGCACGGCGGCGATCTGCTCGCTCGTCATGGCGCCGTGGAACATGGGCGGCATGGTCGGCTTCTTCGGCTTCGGCACCCTCGGGGTGCTGTGGCTCTGGACCGGCGCACGTGCGCTGAAGGCCATCCGGGAGCGCGACTTCGCCGGCCACCAGGCCTGGACCATCCGCAACTACGCGCTCAGCTTCGCGGCGCCCACGCTGCGGTTGTGGCTCGGCGTGCTCATCGTGGTGCAGATCGTCGCCTCCGGCGGCACCCTCGACCCCGACGCCGCCTTCGAGAACGCCTACGCCGCGGTCCCGTTCCTGTGCTGGCTGCCCAACATCGTGGTCGCGGAGTGGCTCGTCCGGCGCCGCGGCCTGCCGTCCTACCGGGTCGGGCAGGCGGCGCCCGCGGCGCCGTGACGCGACGCGCCAAGCGACAAGATCTGTCCGACGGCGGGGCGCGGGGAGCTCCGGCACCCCGCCGTCGGACATCCCCTCGCCGAGGTAGTGAACCTGGCTCGAAGTAGTGAATGCGCAATCACTACCTGAAGCGGTGCTCACTACCTCGGCGAGGGGCGTCGGGGAAAGCTGACTAGCTGGTGGAGCAGGTGGCGCTCGGCGTG
>JAAYZM010000446.1 GCA_012514835.1 Actinomycetales bacterium | reverse complement strand
GCTTCCTGCGCCGCCGGCATCGTGGGAGCCCTCACCGGGATCGTGCTGCTCCCCAAGCCGAAGGCCGTCGGGGTTGCTTCGGCGAAATCGGACTGAGCCGCCATTTCGCGCGCAACACCCTGCGCGCAGCGACCGAAGGAGCCCTCGAGCGATCAGGCGCCTCGGGCGCACCGGGCCCGCCCCGCGGCTCCGGCGGTAGGCAAGTGGGCCCTCTCCAGGTATGGTGACGGTCGGGTTCGCTCGCGGCGTGGCGGAGCTCCTGGTTCCCGCGCCACTCGAGTCGAAGGGAGAGGTCGGGAATGGCGGCCGAGGCCGAAGCACAGTTCTCCATCGGGCAGGTGATCCCTGGGACGCGCTACCGTGTCCGGGGGCTGATCGGCGCGGGGGGCATGGGATCCGTGTACGAGGTGGAGCACGAGGAGCTCGGCAAGCTGTTCGTGCTGAAGGCGCTGCGGCCCCAGCTCCTCGAGCGCAAGGATCTCGCCGCTCGCATGAAGAACGAGTGGCACGCCCTGGGCCGCCTCGAGCACCCCAACATCGTCCGGGTCACGGACGCGGGGCGGACCGCGAACGGGGTGCCCTACTACGTGATGGAGCGGCTCACGGGGGAGACCCTCGCCGCGCGGTTGCGGCGGGAGGGGCCCATGAGCGTGCCGTCCGCCATCCGGGTGGCGACCGCGATCCTCGACGCGCTGGCCGCAGCCCACGCCATCGGCGTCGTCCACCGGGACATCAAGCCGCAGAACGTGTTCCTCCCGAGCGGCGGCGGGCTCAAGCTCCTCGACTTCGGGGTGGCCAAGCTCCGGGATCGCGCGGCGCTGGTCGTGACGCGGCGGGGGGTAGCCATCGGGACGCCGAAATACATGTCCCCCGAGCAAGCGGAGGGGAACCCCGTGGACGGGCGCGCGGATCTGTATGCCGTCGGCCTCGTGCTGTTCGAGCTCGTCGCCGGGCGCGGACCCTTTGCGCACCACCGGGAGCCGAACGACCTGGTGCTGGCCCACATCACGGAGGTCCCGCCGCGCCTCGACGAGACGTGGCCGGGGGTGCCGGCGGAGCTGGCGGACCTCGTGCAGCGCTGGCTGTCGAAGGATCCCGCCGACCGCCCCCTCGACGCGGGCGTCGCCGCGCGAGAGCTGGGGCGCCTGTTGGAGAGGTTTGGCCGGGGGCTGGGCACGGCGGTGGAGATGTCGACCCTGGGCGCGGACTACGAGGCGACCACCCGCGGCCCGGGCTCGGGGCCGTTCGGCGTGACCCGCGACGCAGGGACGGCTCCGACGCGCACGGCGGTGGACGCGGCCACATCTACGGCGCGGGGTGGATCGACGGAGTGCTCGGAGGTGACCCGGACGGGGGAGCGCTCGCGGACGCCACCCCCCGTCGAGCCGGGCCGCTCGGGGCGGTCCAGGTTCCTCGGGTGGGCGCAGCGGGGTGCCTGGGTAGGGGCCGCTGCCGTCACCTTCGCCCTCGGTGCGCTCCTCGCCGGCGGGCCGCTGGGTGGGGGGCTCTCGGTCCCGGAGGTGCGCCAGGTCCCAG
>JAAYZM010000445.1 GCA_012514835.1 Actinomycetales bacterium | reverse complement strand
CGGCGTTGACGAGGGCGCGGTCCTCGTGGACGTCCTCGATCGCGGTGCGCGGGAAGCCGCCCGCGCGCTCGTACAGCTCCGCCGTGATGGCCATGTTGCAGCCCGGCGTCATGACGTACGGACCCAGGTACTCGGGGTCGCGGTTGCCCGGGCGGAACTTCCCGAAGGTGCTCGCGATCCCCACGGCCGCGCGCAGCACGCCGTCGCGCACGCGCGAGACGGGGACGTCGTCGTGGCGCGGCACGAGCCTCCCCGCCACGAGCTCGTCGCCCGTCGCGAAGGCCTCGCGCACCCGCCGGGTCCAGTCCGGTGGCGGGAGGCAGTCCGCGTCCGTGCGCGCGAGGTGCGTGGCCCCGCCCGCGATCGCGGCCCGCATGCCGGTGTCCGCCGCGGCACCCGTGCCCTTGAGCTCTTCGCGGACGAGCCGCCAGCGGCCCTCGCCCCACCGCTCGGCGGCCTCGAGGACCACGCGCGCCGTACCGTCCCGCGAGGCGTTGTCCACCACCACGAGGTCGAAGTCGCGGTCCTCCTGGGCCGCGAGCGCCTCGAGCGTCGCGCCGATCCCCGCTTCCTCGTCGAACGCGGGGACGACGACGGCGAGCTTCACAGGCGCAGCACCGTCGCGCCGATCGAGATCCCGCCCGCGAGCCCGATCAGCACCACGACGTCGCCAGGTTCGACGCGCCCCGTCTCCATGGCCGTCGCGAGCTGGAGCGGCAGGGTCACCGAGGCGACGTTGCCGTGCTCGGCGACCGTGACGATCGTGCGGTCCGCGGGCAGGCCGAGCGCCTCGTGGACGTCCGCGAGGTAGGCGACGGCCACCTGGTGCACGGCCACGAGGGCGACGTCGTCCCACGTGAGCCCCGCGCGCTCGAGCGCCTCGATCACCACCTCAGGGCCGAGCGCGAGGAACGCCTCGCGCAACCGCGAGCCGTCGATCTCGAAGTACGTGCGCTCGAGCTCGCGCGGGTGCGCGGTGCCGCCGCCGGGGAGCATCCCGACGGTCCACTTGCTCGAGTCCGCGCCGAACGCGCTCGCAAGGATCCCGCGGGGTGCCGGACCGTGCGGGCCGTGGGCCGCGCGCTCGGCCTGCGTGGTGGGGCGCACGAGCAGGGCGGCCCCGGCGTCGGACATCGTGTAGCCCGGCGCGGAGAGCAGGTACGTCGCGCGGTCCGGCACGTCCCACCGCACGGCGCGCGACGGGGCCTCCCCGCTCGCGATCAGGACCGTGCGGTAGCGCCCCGTGGCGACGAGCGCCTCGGCCACCTCGAGGGCGTTGAGCACGGAGTTGCACGCGTTCTTGACGTCCATCACGGGCGCCCGCACGCCGAGCTTCGCCGCGACGATGTGGCTCGTGGCCGGCTCGACCATGTCCTGGCTCGCGGACGCGAACAGCAGCAGGTCGACGTCGTCGGCCCCGATCCCCTGCTCCGCGAGGAGCTTGCCCGCCGCGGCGACCGCAAGGTCCGACGCGTCCCACTCGTCCGGGAGGCGGTGCACCTGCCGGACCCCGGTGAGCCGCGAGACCATCGGGATGCGCGGGGCCGCGTCCGGGCTGCGCCGGTGCAGCTCGCGCTCGGCCGCGGCGACGTCGACCACGTGCTCAGGCAGGTGCACCGCGACGCCCGCGATCGTCGCGGCGGGCACGCTCGCGCCCCGGTTGGCCTGGATCTGCATGGCGAGAGCCTAGGTCACGGGGCGCGGCGCCCTGCCGCCGTCCACAGCCAGCGCCGCGACTTCACCCGCGGCGGGTCGCTCACACCGCCGCGAGCGCCTCCGTGGGAGAGGTTCGCGAGGCGCGCACCGCCGGGTACAGCCCCGCGAGGGCGCCGATCACGACGGCGCCTGCGAGCCCTGCGGCGACGGTGGCCCACGGGAGCACGACGGGCCAGCCCCGAAGAGCCGCGTAGCCGACGGTCCCCACCATGCCGACGAGGGTCCCGCCCGCCCCGCCGAGCAGCGAGAGCAGCACCGCCTCGATGAGGAACTGCAGGCGGACGTCGTGCCTCCGGGCGCCGAGCGCCCGGCGCAGCCCGATCTCCCGGCGGCGCTCGAGCACCGAGACCACCATCGTGTTCGCGACCCCGATTCCCCCGACCAGGAGGGCCACCCCGGCGAGCCCGAGGAAGAGCGCGGCGAACGTGCCGTGGGTCGCCTCCTTCGCGGCAAGCACGTCCGCCGGCCTGCTCACCGAGACCAGGCCCGGCGTGCTCGGGGCGAGCGTCGCGGGGAGCACGTCACGCACGGCGGAGATCTCGCTCTCGACGGCGCGCAGGTAGACGACGGTGGGCCGCCCGTCGAAGCCGAAGTGGGACCGGGCGAACTCGTCACCGACGAACACGGCCTGCTCGAGCTCCGGTGCGAGCGGCATCGGCGCGAGGACGCCCACCACCGTGAACCGTTCCCCGGCCACGAACACCTGGACCGGGTGCGCGGCGTCGAAGGTAGAGAGACCGAGCCATCTGGCCGCGGCAGCCCCCAGCACCACCGCGGGCAGGCCGCGGGTCGCCTCGGTGAGGAATGTGCCCGTGGCCACCTCACCACGCACCGCGGGCACCAGGTCCGGGGTCGCCGCCAGCACCGAGATGCCGGCCGACTCGTTCGGGTCCGCGAACGGTGTCCGCATGACCTTCGAGTGCAGGTTCGCGACCGCAGAACCGAAGGTCACGGGACCGATCCGGCGAGCCATCGCGGCCGCCTCTTCCGGGAACGCCACCGTCGAGCCCTCGAGAGCCGCGACCTGCGCGACGAGCATGTCCGCTCCCATCGCGGAGAGTCGCCGGTCGAGGTCGGCCTGGCCGCTCGCCGGGATGCCCGTCACCAGGAGCACGGTGGCGATACCGAGCGCCACTCCGAGCGCGCTCATGGCGGACCGGCCCGGCCGGGACCGCACCCCGAGCCAGCCGAGCGCGGACGCGTCGACGAGGTGCCCGGTCATGCGACCACCCCGTCCAGGAGCTCCCCGTCACGGATCTCGACCCGGCGGCCGAACGTCGCCGCGACCGTGGGGTCGTGGGTGATGAGGGCGATGGTGGCTCCTTCGGCGTGCAGCTCGCCGAAGAGCTCGAGGACCTGGCGTCCGGTCGCCTGGTCGAGCGCACCGGTGGGTTCGTCCGCGAGGATGAGCGCTGGTCGGTTGACCAGCGCTCGCGCGATCCCGACCCGCTGACGCTCGCCCCCGGAGAGCTGGCTCGGCCAGTGGGTGCGGCGGTGCGCCAGCCCCACGCGCTCGAGCGCCACCTCGGCGAGCGCACGACGCTCTCGACGACGCGTCCCGGCGTACAGCAGCCCGGTCGCCACGTTGTCCACGGCCGTGAGCCGGTCCACGAGGTGCGACTGCTGGAACACGAACCCCAGGTTGCGGGCCCGGGCACGGGACAGCTCCGTGTCCGTCATGGCGCCGGTGTCCTGGCCAGCGAGCTCGACCGTGCCCCGGGTGGGCCGGTCGAGCGTCCCCATGATGTGGAGCAGCGTCGACTTCCCCGACCCGGAGGGGCCCACGATCGCGAGGTCCTCACCCTGCTCGACCACGAGGTCCACCCCGCGCAGCGCCCGCACCCCGCCTGGATGCTCCTTGACCACACCGGTCAGCCGCAGCACCGTCACGACGCCACCACCACCGTGGTCCCGGCGTCGACCCCTGAGACCTCGACCTCCCCGCCCCCGACCATGCCGAGGGTGACCGGGACCAGCGTGTGATCCTCGAGCTCGAGCGCGTAGCCCCCACCGGCGACGGCGAGCAGCGCCGCGACGGGGACGATCAGCACGTCCTCGGCGAGGGCCGTCACGATCTCGGCGCTCACCTCGCCGGGGTCCAGCTCCTTGACATCGGCCTTCAGCTCGATGCGCACGGTCGCGGACTCGTCATCGCCCCCGTCGTCGTCGGACGCCCCCTGCCGCCCGATACCGCGCACGGTGCCCGACACCTGCGAGCCGTCCGCGGTGGTGACCGTCACCTCGTCGCCCTTCTCGAGCGCCGCGACGGCGTCGACCGGGACGTCGACCGAGAGCCGCTTGCGCGTCCCGGTGATGGTGAGCACGTCCGCCGGCGTGGCCGCACCGAGCTCGGCGACGAGCGAGTCGATGCGTGCTGCACCGCCCGGCGGCCGGGTCACCAGCACTTCCGTCGGTTCGACGACGCCCGTCTGCGGGGCACCGATCTCCGACTGCCACCGCTTCACGGCCACTTCGAGCACCGCGCCGAAGACGGCGTCCTCGGTGGGGCCGTCGTAGTACCCGAGCTCGTGCAGGTTGTCGGCGAGGAGGTCCACGTCGTGGCCCCGCAGCAGCTCCGTGCCGGCGTCCTCCTTCTTGACGGCACCGGGCAGGCCGAGCGCGCGGTAGAACGGCATGTCACCGACGAGCAGGGAGACCGGGGAGTCGTCTACCCGGTACAGCGTGTCGCCGCGGCTGACCTCGGTGCCCACGTCGGGCAACCACGTGACCGTGCCGGTGGCGCGCGAGGCGACGCGGGTGGCGCGACCGAGGTCGATCCTCCCCTTCACCCGCAGCGTCTCGCGCAGGTCGCCGCGAGTGACCTCGACGACGGTCCCCTCGCTCGCCGCCGCGCCCGCGGGCTGCGCCGTCGTCGGCGAATCCTCACCGGACCCGCGCGCGAGGGCCCCCGCGGCGGCGGCGCCCCCGAGCGCGAGCGCGGCCAGCGCCGTGATGACGACGGCGCGCTTGGCGCCGCGCGTCATTCCTTCCCCCCGAACGCCTCGATCAGGCAGTCCTGCTCGAGCGTGGGGTCGTCAGGCACGTCGTGACCCTCCGCGTACGTCCACGACAGGTCCTGGCTCCCGAGGAGCTCGACCCACAGACCGCCCTCGCGCAGGCACGCGACGTAGTCGAGGGACTGCTCGTGGAAGTTGGGGTTGGTGGACGCTTCCAGCTCGGGCGGCTCCACCGGCAGCAGCCCGACGCACGCCGCCTCCGCCTCCGGCGGGATGGGCACACCGACGGTGACGGGCTCCACGTTGCCGCCGCGGCCCGCGGAGATCCCGAAGCCGTCCTCGCCTTCCTTTGTCGCGCCGTTGTCCAGCAAGCACGTGAAGTAGGCGTTCACGAGCGTGGTGCGGCGATCCTCGGTGTCGTCGATCCGCAAGCGCGGACGGTCGGCCTCGGAGGCCTTCGGTGGCGCTCCGGCCGACTCGCCCTCGGGCGTCGGTGGCGCCTCGGCGCCCTCGGTCTGCGTGGAGGACGTGCCGTCTGAAGTCGCGACTGGCGGCTCGGTGGACGCCGTCGGTAGCGAGGCGACCTTCGGTGCCTCGGGTGCACCTCCGCACGCACTGAGCAGCAGGGGCATGGCGAGCAGCAGGCCGAGGAGGGCCGCCGCACGGTGGGTTCTGTTCGCGCTGGTTCTCATGCGATCGACGCTAGGAAGCAGTTGTCAGGAACTTGTCAGCGCGGCGTTCGCTTCGGGTCAGGGCGCATCGAGCGCCCCTAGACTCGGCGACGTGGCGCGGATCTTGATCGCTGAGGACGACCCACGGCAGGCCGAGCTCGTGCGGCGCTACGCCGCTGCCGCCGGGCACGAGACATTCGTGGCACCGAACGGGCACGCCGCCGTGGAGCGGCTGCGTGCGGACCCGCCGGACCTCCTCGTGCTCGACGTGATGATGCCCGTGCTCGACGGGCTCGATGTGCTGCGCATCGTGCGGGCCGACGACGCACACTGGTCGTTGCCCGTGCTCGTGCTCACCGCACGCAGCCAGGAGCACGACCTGCTCGACGGCTTCGAGCTCGGGGCGGACGACTACCTCACCAAGCCGTACAGCCCTCGCGAGCTCATGGCGCGTGTCGGGGCGCTGCTGCGCCGCGGCGCGCGCGGCACGGAGCCGGAGCGGCTGGTCGCCGGCGCTCTCACGATCGACCTGGGCTCCCGGGAGGTCGTCTTCCGCGGCGCCACCGTCGAGTGCACGCCTGGCGAGTTCACGCTCCTGGCGCTCCTCGCCGGCGCACCGGGGCGGGTGTACGCACGTGGCCAGATCCTGCGGCACCTGCACGGGACGGACCAGTGGGTCTCGCCCCGTACCGTCGACGTCCACGTCGCCAACCTGCGCAAGAAGCTCGCGCCGGAGCTCGTCGCGACCGTCTACGGGGTGGGGTACCGCCTTGCCGTCATCGGCTGAGGGGCCCTCCCGCGGGCCCAGCGCATCTCGAGGGCGCTCAGGCCCGCCGTGGCACCGACGCCTCTTCGTGCGAGTCTTCGGGCTCGGCGCCCTGGTCGCGTGCGCGGCGGTCGCCGCGGCGGTCTGGGCGACCGCGCAGTCCACGGTCGTGGCCGTGCACGACGCCCAGCAGGCGTCACGGACGGCCGACCTCGAGGCGTACGACGCCCTGCTCGGGTACGCCGCGACGCATGCGACCTGGGACGACGTCGGGCCCCTCGTGGCCGAGCTCGCCGCGCGCAGCGGACGGCGCGTGACGCTCACCGCCGCCGACGGGGCCGTGCTCGCGGACGCGGGTGAGCCGCCGGTCGACACGAGCGTCACGGACGACTCCCCCGACACACCTGGCCCGCCGTGGACCACCGTCGACGCCCTGCGGGTCGACACCGCGCTGCTCGCCGAGGCAGCGGCTGCCTCGGGCCGGGCCACCGAGGCACCGACGCCCGACGAGCCCGAGCTTGCCGACCCGGTAGACGACCCGGTAGACGACCCCGCGGAGCTCATCCCGATCGACTGCCCGGGCCGAGGCTGCGAGGTCCTCACCATCACCCCCACCGCGCCCGTGGACGCGCGGGTGGTGGGCCCCTTCGTCACGACCGACCTCGACGACGCCCCCTGGTCGGCTCTGCGCAGCAACGTCGACGTGTGCCTCGCCACGAACAACCTCGCGCCCGTCGTCACCATGGCTCTCGACCGCAGCGTGACCGTGCTGACCCGTTTCGACGACCCCGACCCGGGCGGCGAAGCCGCGGAGGTGCGCCGCTTGGCGACCACGTGCCTGGACGACACGCTCGTGGCGATGCTCGAGCCGTACGTGGCCGAGCCCGCGGGGCTCACCATCACTGCGCCGCGTGCCACCGCCACGGTGCTGTGGGACCTGTCCGGCCCGAGCCGCGTGCGCATCCTGGCGCTCGCCGGCGCCGTCCTGCTCATGACGCTGCTCGCGTGCGCGCTGCTCAGCGGCTGGCTCACCCGCCCCCTGCGCCGCATGGCCGCGGCCGCCCGCCGCGCGGGCAACGGCGACCTCGACGCACGGGTGCCGCAGACGCGCCGCGACGAGGTCGGGGAGCTCGCCCGCGCCTTCAACGAGATGGCCGAGGGCCGCCAAGAGCTCGAGGCGGCGCGGCGGCGCCTGACGAGCGACGTCTCGCACGAGCTGCGCACGCCGCTGACCAACGTGCGCGGCTGGCTCGAGGCCGCGCAGGACGGGCTCGTCGCGACCGACCGCCAGCTGATCGACGGTCTCCACGAGGAGACGCTCCACCTGCAGCTCCTGGTGGAGGACCTGCACGAGCTCGCCGTCGGCGACGCGGGCGGCATGGTGCTCGAACGCTCCCCGGTGGACCTGGGCGACCTGCTCTCCCAGGTGGCGGCGTCCTTCGAGGCTCGCGCCAGGGCGGCGGGGCTGTCGACGCATATCGACGCCGCGCCCGGCACCCTCGTGGACGCCGACCCCGTGCGCCTGCGACAGGCCGTCGCGAACCTCGTGGCGAACGCCGTGCGTCACACCCCGCCCGGCGGGCTCGTCACGCTGCACGCGACGTCCGAGGTCATCGAGGTCCGCGACACCGGGGAAGGCGTCCCCGCCGCGGAGCTGCCGCACGTGTTCGAGCGCTTCCGCCGGGTCGACCCGGCCCGCGGGCGCAGCACCGGCGGCAGCGGGCTGGGCCTCGCGATCGTCCAGCAGATCGTCACGGCGCACGGCTGGACCGTGACGATGACGAGCAGCCAGGGCACGGACGACGCCACCCCGAACGGCACGAACGCCACGAGCGGCACCACCGTGACGATCCACGTGCGCCCATCGGCAACACTGGACCCGTGCTGACCACCCGCCACGAGCTCAGCCTGCTCTTGCGCGCCCGCCCCGCGATGGCCGGGCTCCTCGTCGCCGGGCGTGCGATGGCCGGGTCACGCCGCCCTATCGCGCGCGTCCCGGGGATCGGCTGGGTCACGCCCGATCCCGTCGTGGCGCGCCAGATCCTCACCGACCACCGCTCCTTCACGATCCTCGGCGAAGGCGGCGTGGGGCACCTGTGGGCGCAGATCCTGGGCGACTGGGTGCTCGACCTCTTCGACGGCCCCGGTCACCACGACCTGCGGACCCGCTCGCGCGAGCTGTTCACGGAAGCGAGCTCGGCGGAGCTCGTCGAGCACGCGTGGGGCAGCACGCTCGCGGGTGCACACGAGACCCTCCGCAGCGGTGGCGAGCTCGACGTCGCCCGGCTCGCGCGCGTCCTCGTGGGGCGCATGATGATCTCCCTCCTCGGTGTCCCCGCCCCGGACGAGCACCCAGACCCTGTGGCGTGGCCGCGCGACGAGGACGCCTTGCGCGCCTTCGGCACCGGGG
>JAAYZM010000444.1 GCA_012514835.1 Actinomycetales bacterium | reverse complement strand
GAGGGGCCCGACGTCGTGCAGCTGAAGAAGGCGCTCAAGAAGCTCGGCTTCTTCGAGGGCGGCACCAAGAACGACGTGTACGGCTCCGGGACGGCGGCGGCCGTACGGGCGCTCTACGACTCGGTCGGCTACGAGGCGCCGACCGCCGGTGACGAGGCCGAGGAAGCGGTCCGTGCGGCTCGAGACGGTGTCCGGGCCGCGCGAGAGACGATCACGTCGATCGAGAGCGAGCTCAAGGCCGCCAAGCAAGGGCCGTCGAAGTCCGAGCTCAAGTCCGCCGAGTTCGAGCTGTCCGAGGCGAAGATCGAGCTGCGTCGCGCCAACAAGAGCGGGACGAAGGCCGAGGTGCGGGCCGCGAAGTTCCGCGTCTCGATGGCCGAGCTCGCGCTGAAAGAGCTCAAGAAGCCGGCGGACACGTCAGGGATCCAGGCCTCGTTGTCTGCCGCGCGTGAGTCGCTCGGCGACGCCCAGTCCGTCCTCGCGGACGCCCAGCAGGCCGTCCTCACGCCGCTGCCCGCGAGCGAGATCGTGTTCCTCACCTCGACCCCCCGGCGCGTCGACGACGTCTTCGTGACGCGCGGCAACCGGGTCGAGGGCGCCGTCATGGTCGTCTCGGGCGCGGACCTGCAGATCAAGGGCAGCACGTCCGCCGTCGACGCCGCGCTCCTCAGCGTCGAGCAAGAAGTCCTGATCGACCTGCCCGGCGGCGAGGAGGTCACCGGCCAGATCCTCGAGATCGGTGAGGCGGACGGCGCTGGCGCCGGATCGCGCGTCCCCGTGACGATCGTGCCCGGCGAGCTCACCGACGAGCAGGTGGGCGAGCTGCAGGGCGCCAACGTCCGCGTGCGCATCCCGGTCAGCTCGACCGGCGGCGACGTGCTCGCCGTCCCGATCGCCGCGCTCACCGCGGGCCCCGGCGGCGAGGACCGCATCGAGGTGTGGGACCCCGCGACGAGCACGTCCACCCTCGTCCAGGTCCGCACGGGTCTCGCGGCCGGTGGCTTCGTCGAGGTCGAGGCCCTCGAGGGGACGATCGCGGCGGGCGACCTCGTCGTGGTCGGCGTCGAGGCGGCGCGCGCCGCCGCCGAGTCCGGGTCCGACGACGGCGAGAGCGGCGACTCCGACGAGCCCGCTGACTCCGGCGAGTCCGAGGGCGGCGACTCCGAAGACGCGGACTCAGCGACCTCGAGCGACGGCGAGTCGGAGGCAGCCACCGAGGAGGCCGAGGGGTGAGCCTCCTCGAGGAGATCTTCACGGAACCGGAGCCTGCGCCGGTCCATCCCGTCCTCGAGCTGCGCGGCGCCGAGCGCACGTTCCCCGGCCCGCCTGAGGTCCACGCGCTCAAGGCGACGGACCTGCGGGTCGAGCGCGGCGACTACGTCTCGATCGTGGGCCCCTCGGGGTCCGGCAAGTCGACGCTCCTGCACCTGCTGGGGCTCCTCGACCGGCCCACGGGTGGGGAGTACCTCGTGGACGGGATCCCCACCGTAGGGGCGAGCGAGAACGAGCGCGCCGCGCTGCGCGGGGAGTCCATCGGCTTCGTGTTCCAGGCGTTCCACCTGCTCGACCGGCGCACCGTGCTCGACAACGTCCTCCTCGCGACCCTCTACTCGGGTGTGCCCCGGCACGAGCGCCGCGACCGTGCGCTCGCCGCGATCGACCGCGTGGGGCTCTCGCACCGCGTCGACTTCCACCCCGGAGTCCTCTCGGGTGGTGAGCGGCAGCGGGTCGCCGTTGCGCGCGCCGTCGTCGCCGATCCCCGCGTCCTGCTCGCGGACGAACCCACGGGGAACCTCGACACCGTGAGCTCGAGCGCCGTGCTCGAGCTGTTCGACGAGCTCCACGGCGAGGGCCTCACGCTCGTGGTCATCACGCACGACATGGCCGTCGCGGACCG
>JAAYZM010000443.1 GCA_012514835.1 Actinomycetales bacterium | reverse complement strand
GTCCTTGACCTCCTTCCACAGGTTCGCCCCGCGCAGCGAGCGCTCGACGAGGTCCGCGGCGTCGTACTTCGAGATCTTGCGGTTGTTGAGCTTCACGCCCGCGAGCACGTTGTCCGCGATCGACATCGTGGGGAACGGGTTGGGGCGCTGGAACACCATGCCCACCTCGCGCCGCACCGCCACGGGGTCCACGCCCCGGCCGTACAGGTCCACCCCGCCGATCTGCACGTGCCCGTCCACGCGCGCACCGGGGATCACCTCGTGCATGCGGTTGAGCGTGCGCAGGAATGTCGACTTCCCGCAGCCCGACGGGCCGATCAGCGCGGTGACCGAGTTGGACTCGATGTCCATCTCGACGTCCGCGACGGCACGGAAGTCGCCGTAGAAGATGTTGAGGTCCTTGACCACGATGCCCTGCGGCATGGAGTTCTCCTTGGGGGGTTCTCAGCGCGCCTTGGGCGCGAAGTAGCGGGACACGAGCCTCGCGACGAGGTTCAGTGCCATGACGATGAGGATGAGCGTGAGGGCGGCGGCCCACGCGCGGTCGATGCCGACACCACCCTGGGCGTACTGGCGGTAGGCGAACACGGGGAGCGTCATCATGCGCCCGTCGAACAGGTCCCAGTTCATCTGGTTGAGCTGGCCCACGGTGATGAGCAGCGGGGCCGTCTCGCCGATCACGCGGGCGATCGCGAGCATGATGCCCGTGACGATGCCCGCCATCGCGGTGCGCAGCACCACCTTGACGATCGTGAGCCACTTCGGGACGCCCAGCGCGTAGGACGCCTCGCGCAGCTCGTTCGGCACGAGGCGCAGCATCTCCTCGACGGAGCGCACCACCACGGGCGTCATGAGCACCGCGAGAGCGACGGCGCCCATGATGCCGGCCCGGTAGGCAGGCCCGAAGATGAGCGTGAAGAGCGCGAACGCGAAGAGGCCCGCGACGATCGACGGGATGCCCGTCATGACGTCCACGAGGAACGTGATGGCCCGCGCGAGGGGACCGCGCCCGTACTCGACGAGGTAGATGGCCGTGAGAAGGCCGATCGGGATCGAGATGACGGCCGCGGCGCCCGTGACGAGGAGCGTGCCCACGATCGCGTGGACGGCGCCGCCCTCGGTCATCTCGCCGAAGATGCCCACCATGTCCGTGGTCAGGAACGCGGCGCTGAACAGGCGCGCCCCGCGCGAGGCCACGATCCACACGAGCGAGACGAGCGGGATCATCGCGAGCGCGAAGGCGCTCGTGACGAGGATGCTCGCGAGGCGGTCGGTCGCGCGGCGCGGGCCCTCGACGGTGCGGGAGGCGGCGTAGAGCACGACGGCGTACAGCACGACGGCGAGCGCGATGACGCCGGCCACCGACGGGCCGGACCCGAGGAGTCCGACGGCGAGCGCCACGGCCAGTGCACCCGCCCCGGTGGCCCACGGTGCCCACGTGGGCAGCCTTCGTGCCTCGATCTGTCGTTCCAGGCTGAGCGTGACCATCAGTTGGCCCCCGAGAAGTCCTTGCGCCGCGCCACGATGGCGCGCGCGATGAAGTTCACCGCGAAGGTGATGACGAACAGGGCCAGGCCGGTCGCGATGAGGACGCTCACGCTCAGGCCCGAGGCCTCGGGGAACTGGGCGGCGATGTTCGCGGCGATCGTCTGGTGCTGGCCCGGCTTGAGGAGGAAGAACGAGAAGAGCAGCCCGGGCGAGATGACCATGAGCACGGCCATCGTCTCGCCCAGCGCGCGGCCGAGGCCCAGCATCGCCGCGGAGATCACCCCGGGGCGGCCGAACGGCAGCACGGCCATGCGGATCATCTCCCAGCGCGTGGCACCGAGGGCGAGCGAGGCCTCCTCGTGGAGGACGGGCGTCTGGAGGAACACCTCGCGGGCCACAGCCGTGATGATCGGCAGAATCATCACGGCGAGCACGATCCCGGCCGTCAGGACGTTCTTGGCCGGCGCCTGATACCCCTCGAACAGGGGGATGAACCCGAGTGTCCCGCTGAGCCACGACATCACCGGGTCGAGGACCACGATGAGCCACAGCGCGCCCCACAGGCCGTAGACCACCGACGGGATCGCCGCGAGGAGGTCCACGAGGTAGCCCAGACCCTGCGCGAGGCGGCGCGGCGCGTAGTGCGAGATGAACAGGGCGATGCCGATCGAGACGGGCACCGCGAGGACGAGCGCGAGGATCGCCGCGAGGACCGTGCCGAAGATCAGCGGTCCCACGTAGCCGAGGAAGGACTCGGCGCGGAACCACGAGATCTCGTCGAGCTGCTCGCGCGTCGCGGTGAGCGCCGGCCACGCCTCGATGACGAGGAACACCGCCACGGCGGCAAGCACGAGCAGGATGAGGATGCCCGAGCCGTAGGACAGCCCGGCGAACACCCGGCCGCCCCACAGGTGCGAACCCTTGCTCGTCCGCGCCTCGAGGTGCTCCGTCGTACGCGGTGGGTCGAGAGTTGCGGTCAACTCGTTCCTTCTCTCATGGCTGAGCTCTTTCATGGCTGTGCGCCGTCGGGGCTGCGGGGGTCTCCCGCAGCACCCGACGGCGCCGTCGCGACTGGCTGGTTCAGCTCGCCGAGATCGAGGCGATGGCCGCCTCGACCGCCGTGCGCAGCTCGCCGGAGATCGGCGCAGAGCCGGCCACCGTCGGGTCGGCCGCACGCTGCTGACCGGCCTCGCTCGCGACGTACGTCAGGAAGCCCTTGACGTTGTCGGCGTCCTGCTGGTTGTCGTACACCGAGCACGCGATCGAGTAGGAGATCAGCACGACCGGGTAGGCACCGGCCGCCGTCGTCGCACGGTCGAGCTCGATCGTGAGCTGCTTGTCGGAGGCACCCTCGGCCGCCGGGGAGGCGTCCACGACCGCGGCCGCAGCCTCGGCCGAGTACGGGACGAACGCGTCGCCCACACCGACCGCGACGGTGCCGAGGTCACCGGCGCGCGAGGCGTCGGCGTAGCCGATCGTGCCTTCGGCGGAGCTGACCGTGTCGATCATGCCCTGCGTCTGAGCACCGGACTGACCGCCCGACAGAGGCCAGTCACCGCTCGCCTCGTGGGGCCACGCGCCGTTCGCGGCGGCGGCGAGCCACTCGGTGAAGTTCTCCGTGGTGCCGGACTCGTCCGAACGGTTCACGGGGATGATGTCGAGCTCCGGGAGGGTCACGCCGGGGTTCTCCGCGGCGATCGCCGGGTCGTTCCACGCCGTGAT
>JAAYZM010000442.1 GCA_012514835.1 Actinomycetales bacterium | reverse complement strand
TCGTCGGCTGCGGCGCGCTCCACGTGATGTGGGCGGACCTCGGCGAGGTGCGCACGCTCGCCGTGAAGGACACGTGGCGCGGGCGGCGCGTGGGGCACGCCATGCTGACAGGGCTGGTCGCACGGGCGCGCGAGCTCGAGCTAGGCAAGGTCTTCTGCCTCACGTTCGAGGTCGACTTCTTCCGCCGCCACGGGTTCGAGCTGATCGAGGAGACGCCCGTGGCCCCCGAGGTGTTTGCCGAGCTGCTGCGCTCGCACGACGACGGCGTCGCCGAGTTCCTCGAGCTCGCCCACGTCAAGCAGAACACCCTCGGGAACTCCCGCATGCTCCTCACCCCCCCGCCCACCCCCTGACCCCGCCCCTTGCCCAACCCGCCCCTGCCCCCTGCCTCACCCCTCTTCCCTCCGCCGAGGTAGTGACTTCCGCGCGAGGTAGTGACTGCGCAGTCACTACCTCGCGCGACCTTCACTACCTCGCGGGTGCTGTTCTCAGCGGGAGGGGAGGGAGTAGGTGGGGGGATCCGGCCGCGGGTCTTCTGTGGCTAGGCCGTCCGTCAGGAGCGACGTGAGGCAGCGGGTCAGCTGCGCGCGGTCGGCCTCGAGTGCTTCGATCGCCTCGAGCGGGACGGGGCCGACGGCGTCCCGCAGCAGCGCCATGATGCGCCCGCGCGCCTGCCGGTCCGTCCCGTGCCAGGCCTGCGTGCGACGCCGGCCCGTGTGCTCGTCGCCTGGGTAGCCCGCCGCGCGCCACGCGCACAGCCCCGCCACGGGGCACTCGCCGCAGCGCGGTGAGCGTGCGGTGCACACCACGGCACCGAGCTCCATGGACGCGGCGGCCCAGCGGGCGGCGGCGTCGTCGGAGCCTGGCACCACGAACCCTGGCACCACGGACCTGGCGAGCTCGCGCTCCGCGGCCGTGGGGTGCGGCGGCGGCAGCGCGGTCCCGGAGAGCGTCCGCGCGAGGACCCGGCGCACGTTCGTGTCGACCACCACGGACCGCCGGCCGAACGCGAACGCCCGCACGGCCGCCGCGGTGTACTCGCCCACACCGGGGAGCGCGCGGAGCAGGGACTCGTCATCGGGCACCTCCCCGCCGTGCCGCTCGACAATCGCCCTCGCGCACTCGTGCAGGCGCAGCGCGCGGCGCGGATACCCGAGGCGCCCCCACGCGCGCAACACGTCCGCGGGCTCGGCGGCCGCGAAGGCGGCAGCGTCCGGCCAGCGCTTCAACCATTCGCGCCACACGGGCTCGACTCGCACCACGGGCGTCTGCTGGAGCATCACCTCGCTCACCAGCACGCCCCACGCCGAGCACTCCGGGCGGCGCCACGGGAGGTCGCGCGCGTGGACGTCGAACCATGCGCTCACCGTTTCCACGAGCCGGGTGACGAGCTCCGCCGACGGCGCACCCCCGGGCGCGACGGCGCGTGAAGGGACTGGTGGAGCGGGCACGGTCTCATCCTGCATCACACTCAGGGGCCTCGACGGCCACGTTCCTCGACGCCCCGCACTTCCCGAGTCCGCCGCGGCAAGCCCAGGTCCGCAGGTCGTGGGCTCACGTGACCCCGAGGTGCGCGGCGTGCCGCCGCCGTTCGCCGCGCGCGGCCGCGTAGCGTGGAGGCAGGTTTCCGCGTGCTCGCACCGGCGCGAATGGAGGTGACCATGAACCGCGTGTTCCGCCCCGTGGGCCCCGAGCCCGCCCGGGTCTACTGGACGCGCCGTCTGCTGGTCCTGGGCGC
>JAAYZM010000441.1 GCA_012514835.1 Actinomycetales bacterium | reverse complement strand
ATGGCCATGCTGCTGCACGTCAGCATCAATAACTTCGCGTCCACCGCGTGGGAGCAGATGTTCCCGGAGCTCACGTACGACCGCGCCCAGTTCTCCCTCTTCGCCGTCTCGGCGATCGGCGCAGTGATCGTCCTGATCGCCACGCGAGGGCGGCTCGGGTACGAGCCCGAGAGGATCGGGGCCGACGACGGCGCCCTCCCGGAGCTCGCGCACGCACGCTGACCGAGCGACGCGTCGCGCGACGGGCCGGCCGGCTGAGGCGCTCACCTCAGCCGGCCGGTCCTCTGTGCGTCTGGAGTGACTCTGTGGGCCCCTGGTCGCCGGGCGCGCGAAAGGCGAGGACACTAGGAGGTTGCACCATCGACCGTTGTGCTTGACCTGTTCTGCCTCACCTAGGAGTTCCCGTGCCCAAGGCCACCGTCCGCTGGTTCGACACTGCGAAGGGGTTCGGCTTCCTCGACCTCGGCGAGGGCGCTGAGGACCTGTTCGTCCACGCGTCCGAGATCCTCGGCGGCGGGGACGTCAACGTGCTCCGCGAGGGGCAAGAGGTCGAGTACGAGCTCGGTGAGGGCGACCGTGGGCCGGTGGCTCAGCGCGTGCGCGTCACGGGTGAGCACGGGCCGGACTCGGCGCTCGGGGTGCTCGGCACCGTCTCCTGGTACGAGACCACCAAGGGCTACGGCTTCGTCACGCCCGACGGCGGTGGCGCGGAGATCTTCCTGCACAGCTCGGCGATCGTGGGCGGCGGGGTGGTCGCGGAGGGCCAGCGCGTGGCGTTCCTCGTGGGGGACGGCGAGAAGGGCCCGCAGGCCGAGCACCTGCTGCCGCTGCGCGCGGACGCCGGTGGTGCCGGTTCTGGTGGGGGTGCAGCGGGTGCGGCCGACGACGGCGCCGACGGCACCGTCACCTGGTTCGACGCGGACAAGGGCTTCGGCTTCGTCACGCCCGTGGCTGGCGGCGACGACGTGTTCGTGCACGTCCGCTCCCTCGCCGGGGGACTGTCCGAGCTGCACGAGGGCGACCGCGTCACCTTCGACGTGGTCCCCGGCGACCGTGGCCCGCAGGGGCGTGACGTGCGGCTCGTGCGCGGCTCGTCGCCGAGGCGTGGCGCTGGACCGCGCGGTGACTCGCGCGGTGGTTTCCGCGGCGGCGACCAGCGCGGTGGTGACTTCCGCGGCGGGTCGCGTGACGACTCGCGCGGTGGCGGGCGCGGCGGTGACTTCCGGGGCGGCTCCCGTCGGGACGACGACCGTGGCGGCTTCTCGCGAGGCGCGGGTGCGGAGCGCGGCGGACAGTCTCGTGGTGGATCGTCCCGCGGCGGCGAGGGCACCGTCGCCCGCTGGGACGCCGACCGTGGCTTCGGCTTCATCTCGCCCGACGATGGCAGCGCTGACCTCTTCGTGCACGTCTCGTCCCTCAAGGGCGGGGAGTACCTCGAGTCCGGCGATCGCGTCCGCTACGCCACCAAGCAGGGCGACCGTGGTCCCCAGGCGGACCGCGTCGAGCTGATCTGATCCGGCTCGATGACCCGACACACGTCGACGAGCGACGCCGACCCGATGCTGGCCGACCCGGTGCTGGCCGGCGCGATCGCCGAAGCGACGCGACGAGCCGTCGAGGAGCTACGCGCTCTGAGCCCGGGTCCGTTCTGTGTGTTTGCGCTGATCACCAGCGGGGAGGCGCTGCGCCCCTACCTGGGAGTCACGCTGCACGGCCCGGGCCGGTGGGACCTGCCCGACAGCCCGTTCGCGATCGTCGGTGACGAGCACTTCTCCGAGCTCGAGCCGCTCTTCGACGCGCGCGGAGATCTGCACACCCTGCCACCGCAGGATGCGGAGCGAGAGTTTCAGGTCCGGCTCGCTTCGATGGAGGAGGCCTTGCGGGTGCTCGACGGCCAGGGTCTCTTCGGCGTCAGACAAGCTCGGGACGAGGTGCTGCTCCTGGTCTCGACGATGCCGCCCGACGAGTCCGACGCCAGGTTGGCGACGCGACTCAACCCTCCCGGGCCCTTGCTGTCCGCATGGCTCGAGGAAGCGGCCGAGGGGCACATCGCCCCTTCCTGACGGTCACTGAGCGCACCAAGGTCTCCCCGGTGCGTCGCCGTCGGACACGAAGGGGCAGGGGGCTCAGCGGCGGACCATGCGGAGCTCAACCAGGCCGTCCTGGCGGTCGGTGGCGCGGCCGCCGTCGAGCCGGAAGTGGTTGCGCTCGTAGAACCGGATCGCCCGGTCGTTGCCCTCGGCGACCCACAGGTAGGCCGGCCCGTCTCCGAGCACCCGGTCCAGGAGCAGTTGTGCCACCCCGGTCCCGTAGTGCTCGGCCACCACGTTGATGGCCCACAGCTGGGTATCGGTGGGCGGGTCATCGTCCCGCGCCGGGCCCACGCTGATGAACCCGACGAGGCCGTCGTCGTGCTGCGCGATCGCCACACGCTCGCCGCGGGCGCTGTGCCCGTCGACCAGCAGGTGCTCGCTCTGTCGTCCGACCGGTGTGCTCTCCTCGGTCCCGAGACGGCGCGCCCATCCCCGGGTGAAGCGCTCCGGGGTGAGCTCGGCGAAGGCCGCCTCGTCCATCAGCCCGGCGTACGCCTCGCGCCACACGCGACAGTGCAGCGCACCCAACGCCTCCACGTCGTCGCCAGCGGGTGGCCGGAGCGTGTAGCCCGAGTCCTCCATGATCCCAACCTAGGCCTCCACACGGTGGTGCGCTTCGGTGAGGCTCAGTGCTCGGTCTCGACGGCGTCGCGCGAGGTCTGCGCGAGGGCGATCACGAGTTCGTCGGGGATCGGCTTGCGCACCGTGAAGGTGATGCCGGTCTTGGTCGCCTTGAGACCCGCCGCGGCAATCTCGTCGGCGTGGGCACTGATCGCGCTGGAATCGACGTACAGCCCGCACTGCTTCGTGAACGCGGCGTAGCCCGTGACGATCGCCTCGCCGATCCGGAACCCGGGCATGTTGTAGGCGACGATCTCCTCCGCCTCCGGCAGGGCGCGCGCGAGCAGCGACCGCAGGTGCGCGAGAGCGGGCCGGAACGCCTCGGGCACTGCGGCGATGTAGGAGTCGTGGTCTTGCGGCGTCGCCATGGTGGGTTCCCTCCCGCACCCACCCTGGCGCACTGGCGCGCCGACGCTCTGTCCTCAGGCACGCAGGGCACTGCGACGCGCGATGGGGGCACGCGTGAAGAAGTCCTTGGCGTCAACCACCGCCGCGTCAGAACGGTGGTGGCTCGGCGTCCTCCGGCCCCCGGCGGGAGTGCGTGCCACTGGCCCCTCCGCTCGACGCCGTTCTCCTTGACGTGGTGCCCGGTGGCCGCGGCGGTGCTGGGCGTGGTGGCGAGTGTTCCTCTAGTTCGTGCTTGAGCCGGAAGCCGGGTCCGTTGCTGGTAGGTCCGCGGGCGGGCACCGGCGTGCTGTGCTCGTAGGTGTGACCGGTAGGGGTGGTCCAGCGGTAGGTGCCGTTGCGGACGCGCCTGACCTGGAACCCGGCGTGGGTCTTGATCTGGTGGCACCCCTTCGACAGGGGAGTGAGGTTGTGGGCGGCGGTGGGCCCACCGGGCGCGCCGTTCGTGCCGAACGCGCGCAGGTGGTCGAGCTCGCTGTGCCACGCGGAGGTGCTGCACCCCGGGCGGGCGCACACGAGGTCGCGGAAGCGCACGTGCTCGGCGAGGTCCGCGGGCGGGGTGTAGCGGGTGCGGCCGACGTCGAGGACGGTGCCGCTGTGGGGGTCGGTGACGAGGCGGCGCCACGTGCCACCGCGGGCCCACGCGCGGGCGACCTCGGGGTCGATCAGGCCGTATCCCTCGAGCTCGGCGGGCGCGTCGTCCGTGCCGATCAGGGTCGACAGCGGCACGAGGACTCGCACATCGACCCGGACGGCGGTGCGGCACGAGCCCGGAGCCCCGAGTCGCTTCGCCTTGGTGCTCGCGCCAGCGCCAGAGTGAGCGAGGGTGTCGGCGCACTCCGGCGCGTGCAGGCTGCGCTCGACGAGCAGGTCGGCGCGCAGCTGGTCGAGGGTGCGCGGGTCCCCGGCGCGGCGGGCTCGCCGGGCGGCGGCGTCGATCGACTCATACAGGGCGTGCGCGTCGAGCGCCGTGGTGCGCAGCCACAGCCCGGCCATGCCGTCGGGCATCGGCTTGGGCTTGGACAGGTATCGGGTGGCCTCGGCGCGCTCGCGCAGAACGACCGCCTCGGCGGGGTCGATCTCCACGAGGGCGCGGCGCACGTCCGCCGCGAGCTGGTGCGGGGTGCGGGAAGGCGCACCGGACAGGACGGCCTCTTGCACCGTGAGCGCCCGTTGCCACATGACGTCCTCGAGGCCGTCGCGGATCGTCTTGGCCTTGACCCGGTCGATTCGGCCCTCGCGCAGCGCCTCGCCCGTCAGGTACAGGTGCAAGCCGTACTCGCGGCCCTCGTGGGCGAGGTTCTGTGCGGCGCGCACCGTGCAGCCCAGGCGCATGGCGATCTCCTCGCCCGCGATCCGTTCGGAGCTCAGGGTGCCGGAAAAGTCCTCGCGGACCACCGGCTTCATCGCCTCGCGCTCGGCCAACTCGCCCGCGGCGGCCGCAGAGACGTAGTGCGCCCACGAGGCCACGCGCTGCGCGGCCGCGGCCAGCTCGACGAGGTCGAAGTCGCTGACCTCTGTCAGGCCCTCTTCCGCGCCCATCACCGCGGCCAGGTGCGAGGCGAGCTCCGGCCCCGGGAGGGCGGTGTGCCACGGCGCCGCGGGCGACTCGGCGCCTTCGCCAGCCTGCGGCACCTCGGGCGCGATCTCGGCTGGCGGAGCATCGTGATCGGCGGAGCTGCCCAGCGTCTCGGGCTCGTCAGCAGACGGCGGCAGCACGCGGCCGTCGTCGTCGGCGAACTCCTCGAAACGGGACATACCGACACCCTAGGAGGAGCCACTGACACTCACCCCGACGGCGACTTCCGGCGCCCGCGGGGCGCCGATCCAAACCCGGCGACGCTCCCGGGAACAACCCAGTCGCGCCAAGAGTTGAGCCATACAGACTCAACTTTGCCCCGGTGAACTTGCGCGAGCGGGAACGGGCAAGCAAACTTGAGCCCGGTTGACTCAACAAGACCCGCCCGGCGACCCCGGGCCAGCATGAACCCGTCAGGAAGGCTAGAACCCATGGCACGTGCAGTCGGCATCGACCTCGGCACCACCAACTCCGTCGTCTCCGTCCTCGAGGGCGGCGAGCCCACCGTCATCGCCAACGCCGAGGGCGCGCGCACCACGCCGTCCGT
>JAAYZM010000059.1 GCA_012514835.1 Actinomycetales bacterium | reverse complement strand
GTCGAGGATCTTGCGCGACTCGTTGCGCAGCTTGCGCTCCTCGTCGGTCTCCCCCGAGCCGTCGTCGAGCAGCGAGCCCGCGAGCGCCACGACGTTGAACGCGATGGGCGCCACGTACTTGACCGGCTCGGGCAGCGTCACGGCGGAACCGTCGTGGGCCAGCGCCGTGAGGTCCTGCTCCACCCCGGCCCGCACCTGCGTGTCGAGCTCCTCGACGCCCGCGAGCCCCGAGCCGGACACGGCCTGGAACGTCGTGACCACGAGGCGGCGCAGCCCGGCCTCGTCGGAGAGCGCCTTGAGCGGCGGCATCGCGGCCATCGTGGTGCAGTTCGGGTTGGCGATGATGCCCTTGCGGACGTCAGCGAGCGCGCCCGGGTTCACCTCGGAGACGATGAGCGGGACGTCGGGGTCCATGCGCCACGCGGAGGAGTTGTCCACCACCACGGCACCCGCGGCGGCGAAGCGCGGCGCTTGCGCGAGCGACGTGGACCCGCCCGCGGAGAACAGCGCGACGTCGATGCCGGAGAGGTCCGCCGTCGCGACGTCCTCCACCACGACGTCGGTGCCGCGCCAGGGCAGCGTGGTCCCCGCGGAGCGCGCGGAGGCGAAGTAGCGGATCGAGGCGACGGGGAAGTCGCGCTCGTCGAGGAGGCGGCGCAGGACGCCGCCCACCTGACCGGTGGCGCCGACGACGGCGACATTCAGCGACCGTGCCATGTCAGCGCCCCGTTCCCGCGTAGACGACTGCTTCGTCCTCGCCGTCGAGCTCGAACGCGGTGTGCACGGCGCGCACGGCGTCGTCGAGCTGGTCCGCGCGCGTCACGACGGACACCCGGATCTCGGACGTCGTGATCATCTCGATGTTGATCCCCGCGTCCCGCAAGGCGCCGAAGAGCTTCGCGGACACCCCCGGGTGGGACTTCATTCCGGCGCCCACGAGCGAGAGCTTGCCGATCTGGTCGTCGTACTGGACGGAGTCGAAGCCGATCTCCTCCTGGGCGGACGCGAGGGCCGCGGTCGCCTTGGCGCCGTCGTCGGACGGGAGCGTGAAGGAGATGTCGGTGAGGCCCGTCTTCGCGGCGGACACGTTCTGGACGATCATGTCGATGTTGACGTCGGCCGCGGCGACGACCTCGAAGATCCGGGCCGCGGTGCCGGGCACGTCGGGGACGCCCACCACGGTGATCTTGGCTTCGGAGCGGTCGTGCGCGACGCCCGCGATGATGGGGTGTTCCATGGGTTCTTCTCCTTCGACGGGCAGGTCGGTGACCCACGTGCCTTCGCGTCCCGAGTAGGACGAGCGCACGTGGATGGGCACGCCGTAGCGCCGCCCGTACTCGACGCAGCGCAGCGCGAGGATCTTGGCCCCGTTCGCCGCGAGGTCGAGCATCTCTTCGTACGTGAGGCGGTGGACCTTGCGGGCGGTCGCCACGATCCGGGGGTCGGCGGTGAACACACCGTCGACGTCCGAGTAGATCTCGCACACGTCCGCCCCGAGGCCCGCCGCGAGCGCGACGGCCGTGGTGTCCGAGCCGCCCCGGCCCAGCGTCGTCACGTCGTTGGTGTGCTGCGTGACGCCCTGGAAGCCCGCGACGATCGCGACCTGCCCCTTCTCGATCGTCTCGCGCACCCGCGTGGGCACCACGTCGACGAT
>JAAYZM010000058.1 GCA_012514835.1 Actinomycetales bacterium | reverse complement strand
TGGGGCCACCGGTGGGAGTCCCGACGGTCACGGCGTCGGGAGGGCCGACGCCGGGTCGTCGCGCACTGATCTCGGGCGCACCAAGGTCTCGGGCGCACCAAGGTCTCGGGCGCACCAAGGTCTCGGGCGCACCAAGGTCTCGGGCGCGCAAGAGTCTCGGGCGCGCACTGGTTGCGAGTGCGAGGTGCTCGTGAGCCGGATCACGCGCAGGTCCAGCCTCGCGCGGCTTCGGGGGGCCGTTCGATGTGTTCTGATGATCGACAGCAGAGCCACACCCGAGGAGAAGCGTGTTCCACACCCCGAAGTCCCTGTTCCGCGCGCTGGCGATCGCCGAGGCGGTCTCCTGGACCCTGCTCATCGGGGGACTGATCCTGCGCGCCACCCAGGACTGGGCGCTCGCCGTGACGATCGGCGGGGCGATCCACGGCTTCGTGTTCCTCGCGTACGGCGCCACGTCGATCCTGGTCGCGGTGAACCAGCGATGGAGCCCCGGGCCTACCCTCGTCGCCGTCGTGAGCGCCGTCGTCCCCTATACCACGATCCCCGTCGAGAAGTGGCTCGAGCGCTCCGGGCGGCTCGACGGCCCCTGGCGGCTCGAGGCGGGCGAGGATCCCCGCGAGAAGCGCCCGCTGGACCGGCTCGTGCGCTGGTCCCTCAACCGTCCGTGGGTCCTCGGCGCACTGATCGCCGGGAGCGTCATCGCGCTCTACGTCGTCCTGCTGATCCTCGGCCCTCCCGGCGGTCGGGACCACTGACGACGCAGGCGGCTGGCAACCCGCCCCGCGGTCGTCCTAGAGACGACGAAACCCTGGTGAGATGGTCTCTCACCAGGGTTTGTGCGTCGGGCTGACAGGATTTGAACCTGCGACCCCTTGACCCCCAGTCAAGTGCGCTACCAAGCTGCGCCACAGCCCGCTGGCCCCGAGGGGCCGTCGAGAATGCTACCCCAAGTCGAGCACGACCCCGGCCCCGAGAGAGCTACCGGCGGCGCTTCTCGCGCACCCGCACCGACAGCTCGATGGGCGTGCCCTCGAAACCGAAGGTCTCGCGCAGACGACGCTCGATGAATCGCCGGTAGCCCGCCTCGATGAAGCCCGACGCGAAGATCACGAAGCGCGGCGGCCGCGAGGACACCTGGGTCGCATACAGGATGCGGGACTGCTTGCCACCGCGCAGGGGGTGCGGGTGCGCCGCGACGAGCTCACCCAGGAAGGAGTTGAGCTTGCCCGTCGAGATGCGCCTCTCCCACGACTCGAGCGCGAGGTCGAGCGCGGGCACGAGCTTCTCGGCGTGCCAACCCGTCTTTGCGGAGATGTTGACGCGCGGCGCCCACTGGACCTGCACGAGGTCGCGCTCGATCTCCCGCTCGAGGTACGGACGGCGGTCCTCGTCCATGAGGTCCCACTTGTTGTAGGCGATCACGAGGGCGCGGCCCGTCTCGACGGCCTGCGAGATCACGCGCGTGTCTTGCTCCGTGAGCGTCTCGGAGGCGTCGATCAGCACCACGGCCACCTCGGACCGCTCGATCGCCGCACGGGTGCGCAGCGAGGCGTAGAAGTCCGCGCCGGACGTCTGGTGCACGCGGCGCCGGATGCCCGCCGTGTCGACGAACCACCACGTGCGGTCCTTGAGCACGATGAGCTCGTCCACGGGGTCGCGCGTGGTCCCGGCGACCTCGTCGACCACGACCCGCTGGGAGCCCGCGAGCTTGTTCAGCAGCGAGGACTTGCCGACGTTGGGCCGCCCCACGAGCGCGACGCGTCGCGGCCCGCCCTCGGGGATGGCCTGACCGTACGCAGACTCCTCGGGGAGCGCCGCGAGGATCGCGTCGAGCAGGTCGCCCGTGCCGCGTCCATGCAGGGCGGAGATGGCGAACGGCTCGCCGAGCCCGAGGCTCCACAGCATCGCGGCGTCGGCCTCGCCCGAGGGCCCGTCCACCTTGTTCGCGGCGAGCACCACGGGCTTGCCCGAACGCCGTAGCAGGCGCACGACCTGCTCGTCCGTCGCCGTCGGGCCCACGGTCGCGTCCACCACGAACAGGACGGCGTCGGCGAGCGCGATCGCCACCTCCGCCTGCTCGGCCACGCGCGCGTCGATCCCCGCGACGTCCACCTCCCAGCCGCCCGTGTCCACGAGGGTGAAGTCACGCCCGGACCACTCGGCCTCGTAGTGCACGCGGTCGCGCGTCACCCCGGGGGTGTCCTCGACCACGGCCTCGCGGCGCCCGAGGATGCGGTTGACGAGCGTCGACTTGCCGACGTTGGGGCGCCCGACGACGGCCAGCACGGGCAGCGGGGCACGCTGGTGCTCGTCGTCTTCGTCGAAGTCTCCGTCACCCAGCAGGTGCAGGTCCTCGTCGTCGAGCTCGTACTCGCGCAGGCCGGCGCGCAGCGCCTCGGCGCGGGGGACGTCGTCGACCACCTCGATGGGAATCTCGGGGCCCTCGGGCTCGTACTCGCTCTCGCTCATCGGGCTATTCTCCCCCGTCGATCGGCCAACGGATCATCCGTGGGCAACGTGATGCCCGAACGGGCCACAGCATCGCCGACGACGGCGGCCAGCGCGACCCTGATCTGCTCGTTCGCTGCGACGAGGGCCTCCCGCCCGGACACCCCCGCAGAGCGCTCGATACGCACGGGCGCCCCGAACTCGATCCACAGCCGCCGGCGCAACCCGGGCGGCCGGTGCACGGACTCCCCCGTGCGTCGCGTCCCGAGCACCGCAGCGGGGATCACCAGGGCGCCACCGTTGAGCGCGAGCCAGGCCGCGCCCGCCCGGGCGTCCGCGGCGTCGCCCTTGCCCCGGCTGCCCTCGGGGAACACGGCGACCACCCCACCCGCGCGGAGGGAGGTGCGTGCGGCGGCGAGAGCGGAGCGGCCGCCGTCAGCCTCGTCCACCGGGATCTGACCGGAGCCACGCAGCAACCACCCGAGCGGCCCCACGAACATCCCACGGCGCACGAGCACGGCGGTCGCGCGCGGCACGGCGCCGACGAGCACCGGACCGTCCATGAGGCCCGTGTGGTTCGCGACCACGACGACGGGCCCGTCCGCCGGGACGTGCTCCGCCCCGTGCACACGGGTGTTCCAGACCCCGTGCGCGAGGAGGACGCCTACCCGGCGCGCCCAGCGCGGCGGGGTACGGACCTCGGTCACCGCCGCCGCTCGGCGAGGTCGAGCACTGCCTGGACCACCTGCTCGAGCGTGAGCTCGGACGAGTCGATCGTCACGACGCCGTCGGCCGCCTCGAGGAAGCTCGTCACCGCCGAGTCGACCTTGTCACGCTGCACCACGAACTGGCGCGTCGCCTCGACGGCCGCCGCGTCGGCGGTGCCGTGGACCTCCGCGGCCCGGCGCGCGAGCCGGGCCTCCTCGGACGCCGTGAGGAGCACGCGCACGTGCGCGTCCGGGGCGATCACCGTGGTGATGTCACGCCCCTCCGCGACGATGCCCCGTCCGGCAGAGAACGCCTCGGGGAGCCCTTCGTCGGCGATCGCGCGCTGCTGGCGCTCGCGCAGCTCGGCACGCACGTCGAGGTTCGAGGAGACCTTGCTCACCGAGCCCGTGACCGCCTCGGTGCGGATCGCCGCCGCGACGTCGGTGCCACCCACACGCACGCCGGGGGCCGCGGGGTCGACGCCCATCTCGAGCGGCATGGCCCGCACGGCCGCGAGCACGGCGGCCGGGTCCTCGAGGTCGACGCCCTGGTCGAGGCACCACCACGTCGCGGCGCGGTAGATCGCACCGGTGTCGAGGTAGGCGAGACCGAGGGCGGAGGCGACCCGCTTGGAGACCGTGGACTTGCCGGACCCGGACGGGCCGTCGATCGCGATGACGAGCTCAGGCATGCTGCTCCTCCCCCGCGACACGCCAACCACGGGCCGCAAGGACGTCGGTGAGCTGCCCGGTGCGACCGGGCAGCACGGAGATGGAGGCCAGGCCCACGGGCTGACCGGGAGAGTGCTCGAGGAGGAGGTCCTCGACGTTGACGCCCGCCTCGCCGATCTCCACGAGCAGCCGGGCGAGCTCGCCCGGAGTGTCGGGGACGAGCACGGTGACCACCTCGAACGCCCGTGGGGCGCCGCCGTGCTTGCCGGGGATGCGGCCCACCCCCTGGTTCCCGGCCTCGATCGTGCGTGCCAGGCCCGCGACGGAGCCTGCGTCCAGCGCGTCGATCGCGCGGTCCAGGTCCTCGCGCAGACCCACGAGGAGCTCTCGCACCGGGGCCGCGTTCGCAGCGAGGATCCCCGCCCACAGCGCCGCGTCGCTCGCCGCGATGCGCGTCGTGTCCCGCAGGCCCTGCCCCGCGAGGGCGAGCGCCTCGTCCTGCGCACCCGCGAGGCGTGCCGCGACGAGGCTCGCCGCGACCTGCGGCAGGTGCGAGACGAGCGCGACGGCGCCGTCGTGCCCCTCGGCGTCCATCGTCACGGGCACCGCACCGAGGTCCACGGCGAGGGAACGCACCGCGAGGAGGGCCTCGTCGCTCGACCGTCCCGAGTCCACGATGACCCACGGGCGTGCCGCGAAGAGCTGCCCGCGTGCCGCCGTCGGACCCGAACGCTCGCGCCCCGCCATGGGGTGCGAACCGACGTACCGCTCGAGGTCCGCGCCCGCCTCGGCGAGCGCATCCCGCACGGACGTCTTGACGCTCGCGACATCCGTCACGACCGCACCGGGGTGCGCGGACAGCTCGTGCGCCACGACGTCCGCGACGACGTCGGGCGGTGCGGCGACGACGACGAGCGCCACGGGACCGTCGTCGTCGGACGGGAGCCTTCCCGCACCCATGTCCCGGGCGATCGCGAGGGCCGTGCGTGAGGGGTCGGCGAGGATCACGTCGACGCCGAGCGCGCGCAGCGCGAGGCCCACGGAGGAGCCGAGCAGGCCCGTACCGACGATCCGCACCGGGCCGCGTGTCGCGACAGGGCTCACAGCTCGACGGCCTTCATGAGCGTGCCGAGCTCCGTGCGACCGAGCACGCGCGTGCGCCCCGGGCGCAGGTCGCCCAGGCGGATCGGGCCGATCCGGGTGCGCACGAGCCGGGTCACGGGCAGACCGACCTCGTCGAACATGCGCCGCACGATCCGGTTGCGGCCCTCGTGCAGCTGCACCTCGACCAGCGCCTGGTTCGGGGTCTGGTCCACGATCCGGTACTCGTCGAGGCGCGCCGGACCGTCCTCGAGCTCCACCCCGCCGAGCAGCGACTTGCCGTGCGCGGGCTTCACGCGCCCGGCCACCTCGACCAGGTAGGTCTTGGTCACCTCGTAGCGCGGGTGGGCGAGCCGGTGCGCGAGCTCTCCGTCGTTCGTGAGCAGCAGCAGGCCCTCGGACTCCGCGTCGAGCCGCCCCACGTGGAACAGCCGCTCCGTGCGGTTCGCGACGTACTGGTCGAGCGAAGGGCGCCCCTCGGGGTCGTGCATCGTCGAGACCACACCCACGGGCTTGTTCAGCGCGAGCGTCACGAGGGACGAGTCGAGCTGGACGCGCAGGCCGTCCACGTGCACGACGGCGCGGTTCGGGTCGATGCGCACGCCGAGCTCGCGCACCACCTGGCCGTCGACCTCGACCCGCCCGCGCGCGATGAGGTCCTCGCAAGCGCGCCGAGAGCCGAGACCGGCGCCAGCGAGCACCTTCTGCAGGCGGACGCCGTCGGGCACGTGCATGGTCATTCTCCTGAGGACTCGTCGACGTCGACCAGGTCGATGTCGGGCAGATAGGGCGCGAGCGGGGGCAGCTCGTCGAGCGAGCCGAGACCCATGCGCTCCAAGAAGTATCCCGT
>JAAYZM010000440.1 GCA_012514835.1 Actinomycetales bacterium | reverse complement strand
GAGCAAGAGGTCCACGCCGACGACGACGGCCACTACCGGCTCACCCTGCGCCCGCTGCTCGAGGCCGAGGAGTGGAACGCCCAGATCTCCCTGCTGACCGGCATCGCGGCGGCCCAGATCATGCTCGACGGCGGGATCGGCATCCTGCGCACCATGCCCCCGGCCACCCCCGAGGCGGTCGCGCGCTTCCGTCGCGCGGCCCGCGGCCTCGGCGCCGAGTGGCCCGACGGCGTCGCGTACGGCGACTTCTTGCGCTCTCTCGATCGCACCGACCCGCGGCACCTCGCGATCATCCACGACGCGACGTCCCTGTTCCGCGGCTCGGGCTACACCGTGTTCGACGGCGAGCCGCCTGCCGACCGGGTCCAGGCCGCGATCGCCGCGCCGTACGCCCACACGACCGCCCCGTTGCGCCGGCTCGTGGACCGCTACTCGCTCGCGGTGTGCGAGGCGCTCGCCGCGGGGCGTGAGGTGCCGGGCTGGGCGCGCGACGGGCTCGCCGGGCTGCCCGAGACCATGTCCGAGTCGGGTCGCCGCGCGAACGCCGTCGAGCGCGCGTGCACCGATGCCGTCGAGGCGGCCGTCCTCGCGCACCGGGTCGGTGAGGTGTTCGACGCCGTCGTCGTGGACGAGAACCGGTCGAGCCTCGACCTCCAGCTCACCGACCCCGCCGTCACGGCGCGGGCCGACGGCGACGCGCGGCCCGGCGATCGCGTCCGCGCCGAGCTCGTCACGGCCGACGTCGCCGAGCGGTCCGTGCGCTTCACCGTCCGCGAGGTCCTCGTCCCCTAGTTCCAACGGGGTCCCCTGAACCCACCGGGGTCCCCTGAGGCCGACGGGGTCCCCTGAGCCCAACCCTGGGCGCTGCAAGAATCTGACCGTGCCGAACCACTCCCCCGCCCCGCGCCGGATCCGGATCGTCGGGGTGTCCGGTTCGGGCAAGAGCCACCTCGCCGCGCGGGTCGCACAACGCACCGGCTTGCCGCGCCTCGACCTCGACGAGGTGTTCTGGGACGCCGGCTGGACCTTCCGGGACCTCGAGGAGGCCCGCGCGATCGTCAGGGAGTTCGCCGCGGCACACCGCGACGGCTGGGTGTCGGACGGTAACTGGACCTCACGCCTGGACGGCCTCCTCGACCCCGGCACCGAGGACGGCGCGGACGTCATGGTGTGGCTCGACCACCCGCGCCCCCTCGTGATGCGCCGGGTGATCACGCGCACGCTGCGCCGCGGCCTGCGCCGCGAGGAGCTGTGGCACGGGAACCGCGAGCGGATCACCAGCTGGTTCCGCTGGGACCCGCACCGCAACATCATCCGGTGGGCGTGGACGGACCACCCCGTCATGCGCGCCCGGATGACCGCCCGGATCCGGGCCGGTGGACCGATCGTCCGTCTCGAGCGTCCCGAGGACGTCGAGGCCTGGTTCGCCGCCCTGCCCCAGCTGGACGCCTGAGACGTCCGCACGCCGCGCGACGCGCACGGCTGGCTAGGAGGCCGCTGACTTCTTGGCGGGCGACTTCTTCGGCGCATCCTTCTCGCCAGCGGACTTCTTGGCCGCCTTCGCGGCCGGCTTCTTCTTCGCGGCCGGTTCCTTGTCCGACGACGACGTCCCCTGCGCACCGCGCTTCTTCTCGACCGAGCGTCGCAGGGCCTCCATGAGGTCGAGCACCTCGGCACCCTCGCCGTCGTCCTCGGCCACGGGCGTCTCGATCGCGTCGCCCTTCTCGAGCTTCGCGTCGATGAGCTCGCGCAGCTGTGCCTGGTACTCGTCGACGTACTCGTCGGGCGTGAAGTCGTCCTCGAGCTGGGCCACGACGGCCTTGGCGAGCTCGAGCTCCTTCGCGGAGACCTTGGGGACGTCCTCGAGCGACTCGAAGGTCGCCGTGCGGACCTCGTCGTCCCACAGCAGCCCCTGGAGCAAGAGCGTGTCGTCGTGCACGCGCAGCGCCCCGAGCCGCGTGCGCTGCCGCAGCGCGAACCGCACGATCGCCGTGCGGTCCGTGGACTCGAGGGTGCGCCGCAGCAGCACGTACGCCTTGACGGAGCGCGGGTCGGGCTCGAGGAAGTAGCTCTTGTCGAAGCGGATCGCGTCGACCTGCTCGCTCGGCACGAACTCGAGCACCTCGATCTCACGGTTGCGCTCGGCGGGCAGCCGCTCGAAGTCCTCGTCGGTGAGGACCACGGTGTGGGTGCCGTCGTCGTACGCGCGGTCGATGTTCTCGTACGCGACGACCTTGCCGCACTTCTCGCACGTGCGCTTGTAGCGGATGCGCCCGCCATCGGCGTCGTGCACCTGGTGCAGGTCGACGTCGTGGCTCTCGGTCGCGGAGTAGAGCTTCACGGGCACGTTGACGAGCCCGAAGGCCACGGCGCCGGTCCAGATCGCTCTCATCTGGACATTCTCCCGCTGGCGGGCGCGGTTGTCCTGTGGTGGCGTGGTGCGCAGGCGGAACCTGGAGGTGGTGATGAGCGCACCCACCGACGTCGTGGTGGACGGTCGCCGCGTGCGCCTGAGCAACCTCGACAAGGTCCTCTACCCCGCCGCGGGTACCACGAAGGCGGATGTCATCGCGTACTACGCGGAGGTGTTCGACGTCCTCGCGCCGCACGTGCGCGGCCGCCCCGTGACGCGCAAGCGCTGGGTGGACGGGACGGACGGCGAGGCGTTCTTCGCCAAGCAGCTCGAGCCCGGCGCGCCCGAGTGGGTCGCGCGCGCGGGCATCCGCCACTCGAGCCGCGTGACCGAGTACCCGCTCGTGACGGAGCGCGCGACGCTCGTGTGGTTCGCGCAGGTCGCGGCCCTCGAGCTGCACGTCCCGCAGTGGCGTTTCGGGCCCGACGGCGTCGCCGGGGCACCCGACCGGCTCGTGGTGGACCTCGACCCCGGGCCGGGGGCGGGGCTGCCCGAGTGTGTCGAGGTCGCCGCGTGGGCGCGCGAGCTGCTCGACGGGATGGGGCTGGTCAGCGTGCCCGTCACGAGCGGGTCGAAGGGCATCCACCTGTACGCGGGGCTGGGTGGCACGGGGCTGGGCGGCGCAGGTTCAGGCGGCGCGAGGTCTGGGCCCGCACCGTCGAGCGAACAGGTCTCGGCCGTCGCGAAGGAGCTCGCTCGCGCGCTCGAGAAGGACCACCCGCACCTCGTCGTCTCCGAGCAGCGCAAGTCGTTGCGCGAGGGCAAGGTCCTCGTGGACTGGTCCCAGAACTCCGCGGCGAAGACCACCGTGGCGCCGTACTCGCTGCGCGGTCGGGAGCGGCCGTGGGTCGCCGCGCCGCGCACGTGGGACGAGATCCTCGCGCCGGACCTGACCCAGCTCGAGGCGGAGGACGTCCTCGCGCTCCTCGCCGAGCGCGGCGACCCGCTCACTGCCCTTACACCACCCGGAGCCGACCGGCTCGCGGCGTACCGGGCCAAGCGCGACGCCGACCGCACGAGCGAGCCCGTGCCCACCGCTGCGCCCGCGCCCCGGCCAGGTGGCCGCACCTTCGTGATCCAGGAGCACCACGCGCGCCGCTGGCACCACGACTTCCGGCTCGAGCATGACGGCGTGCTCGTGAGCTGGGCGCTCCCCAAGGGCGAACCCACCGATCCCGGCAAGAACCACCTCGCCGTGCAGACCGAGGACCACCCGCTCGAGTACGGGACCTTCGAGGGCGAGATCCCCCGCGGCGAGTACGGCGCCGGACGTGTACAGATCTGGGACTCCGGGGTGTACGACCTCGAGAAGTGGCGCGAGGACGAGGTGATCGTGACCCTCGACGGGCGCCGCGGACGCCGCCGCATCGCCCTGATCCGGACCGGCGGCGACCAGTGGCTAGCCCACCTCATGGCCCCCAAGGTCCGGGCCGGGGGCAAGGGGGCCGACGGCGGGAAGCAGAGGCCCGACGACGACGAATCCCTGGCGGCCCGATCCACCGACGAGGCCCTTCTCGCTGCAAGTGGCTCACCGAGCGACGTGGGCCACCCGGGAGACGAGAGCAGCCCGTGGCCGCCGTCGTCGGACCTCCCTCTCGCGGCCCCTGGCGAGTCGCCCTCCCCCATGCTCGCGACGAACGGGACGCGTGCGGACGTGATCCACGACGAGGGCGCGTGGGCCGTCGAGATGAAGTGGGACGGGATCCGGGCGGTCGCGCGCGTGCGGGACGGGCGGGTGCGTCTCGCGAGCCGTTCGGGGCGTGACATCACGGCCGAGTACCCCGAGCTCGGCGCGCTCGCCGAGGCCCTAGACCTCGAGGCCCTCGCGAGCGACGTGCACGGGGACGCTAGCGCGGGCGCGGTGCTCGACGGCGAGATCGTGGCGCTCGACGCCCGCGGCCGCCCCGACTTCGGGCTGCTCCAGCAGCGCATGAACCTCGACGACCCGCGCGAGATCACTGCGACGGCGCGGCGCGTGCCCGTGCGCCTGTACCTGTTCGACGTTCTCGAGGCCGCCGGGCGCTCGATGCTCGGCCTGCCGTACACCGCGCGCCGTGCCGCGCTCGAGGCGCTCGTGAGCCCGGACGGCGTGATCGACGTGCCGCCCGCGTTCGAGGGGGACTTCGACGAGGCGTTCGCGACGAGCGCCCGGCTCGGGCTCGAGGGCGTGGTCGCGAAGCGCACGGACTCGGCCTACGCGGCTGGGCGGCGCAGCTCCGCGTGGGTCAAGGTCAAGCACGCGCACGCGCAAGAGGTCGTGGTGGTGGGGTGGCGGCCCGGGAAGCGGAAGATCGCCTCGCTCTTGCTCGCGGTGCCCGCCCAGGACGGGGCGCTGCGCTACGCGGGGCGCGTGGGATCGGGGTTCAGCGACCGGGCCCTGCGCGAGATTGGCGAACGGCTCGCCCCGATCGCTCGCGAGAGCTCACCCGCGAGCGACGTCCCGGGGATCGACGCCTCGGACGCGCGCTGGGTCGAGCCCGTGCACGTGGGCGAGGTCGAGCACGCGGGCTGGACCGCGGACGGACGGCTGCGGCACGCGCGCTGGCGCGGCTGGCGCGACGACAAGGCGCCCACCGACGTGACGCGCGAGGGCTGAGCCCCGAGCCTGACTGCGCGCAAAGACCAGCGCGAGCGACACGCAGCCCGCAGAGGGCTACGGCATCCGCGCGGCCCGCAGCGCGCGCAGCACCCCGGTGAAGATCGTGGCGGTCTGCTCGCCGGGCAGCTCGTAGAAGCGGCGCAGGCCGAGCCCGCGGTGGGCGAGCCGCTGGGCAGCCACCGTCTGCGTGAGGGTGGTCGCGAGGACACCCTCCCGGCCGTGCCGCGCGCCGAGCCCCGACGCGCCCCATCCACCCACGGGGGCGCCGTACGCGGACCAGGCCGCCGCGTAGCCCTCGTTGATGTTGACGATCCCCGCGCGCACCCGGTCCGCGATCGCGCGCCCGCGCCGCTCGGACGCGGTCCAGAGGCTCACGTTGAGCCCCATGTCGGAGTCGTTGATGGCCGCGACGGCCTCGTCGTCGGACCCGACGCGGTACAGCGCGACGAGGGGCCCGAAGGTCTCCTCGCGCGCGCACTCCGCGTCCGTGGAGACGTCCGCGAGCACGGTCGGCTCGAAGAACAGCGGCCCGAGGTCCGTGCGGTGCACACCGCCCACGAGGACGCGCGCACCCTTGGCGACGGCGTCGTCGAAGTGCGTGACGATCTTCTCGAGCTGGGCCTGCGTGGTGATCGAGCCGACGTCGTTCGTGTAGTCGAGCCCGCCACCGAGGCGCAACGCCTTGATGCGGCGCACGAACGCGAGCGTGAACTCGTCCGCGACGGCGTGGTGCACGTAGATCCGCTCGACCGAGACGCACACCTGGCCAGCGCCCGCGAAGCACGCGCGCACGGCACCCTCGGCGGCCGTCTCGACGTCCACGTCCTCGGCCACGTAGAGGGCGTTCTTCCCGCCCAGCTCGAGCGTCGAGGAGGTCAGGTTGCGCGCCGCCGCGGCGGCGACGACGCGGCCCGTCGCGGTGGAGCCCGTGAACGCGACGTGGTCCACGGCGTCGACGACGGCGGCCCCCACGGCCCCGTCGCCCGCGACCACCTGGAGCACCCCGGCGGGCAGCCCGGCCGCCTCGAGCTGCTCGGCCCCCCACAGCGCGGAGAGCACCGTCTGGGTGTCCGGCTTGAGGAGCACCGCGTTGCCCGCGAGGAGCGCCGCGATCGAGTCGCCGATCGGCAGGTTGAGCGGGTAGTTCCACGGCGTGATGACGCCCACGAGACCCGCGGGCCGGTGGTGCACGCGCACGCTCGTGAGGCCCGGGACCATGCCCGCCTCACGGCGCGTGGCGAGGTAGCCGGGGCCCCGCACGCCCAGGTGTCGGGCGATCGAGGCGAGGTCATACACCTCTTCGAACGCATGCAGGCGCGCCTTGCCGGACTCGAGCTGGATCAGGTCGAGCACGTCCGACTGCCCGTCGAGGAGCAGGTCACCGAAGCGCAGCAGCACCTTCGCGCGCTCGCGCACGGGCGTCGCGGCCCACGCGCGCTGGGCGAGCCTCGCCTGCGCGGCGGCCCGGTGCACGTCGTCGGCCGTCGCGAGGGGCACGCTCGCGAGCGGGGCTCCCGTGGCGGGCGCCGTCGTCGTCGTCGAACCTCCCTCGCGGGAGGTGACGAGCCGTGCCGTGAGCGAGGCGACCTCCTCCGGCTCGAGCGCGTACGTGGCGCGCGGGTCGGACTCCGGGTCGGCGACGGCGAAGGCCGGCTGCTCGCTCACCATGTCAGCTCCGGTTGTAGGGGGACACGACGACCTCGATGCGCTGGAACTCCTTGAGGTCGGAGTAGCCGGTCGTGGCCATCGCGCGGCGCAGCGCACCGATGAGGTTGAGGGTGCCGTCGGCCGTGTGGCCGGGGCCGAAGAGGATCTGCTCGAGCGTGCCGGCCGTGCCGACGTGGACGCGCTCGCCGCGGGGCAGCTTCGCGTGGTGGGCCTCGGGGCCCCAGTGCCAGCCCTGGCCGGGAGCCTCGGCAGCGCGGGCGAGCGCGGCACCGATCATCACGGCGTCGGCGCCGCACGCGACGGCCTTGACGAGGTCGCCCGAGCGGCCCACACCGCCGTCGGCGATCACGTGGACGTAGCGGCCGCCGGACTCGTCGAGGTAGTCACGCCGGGCTGCCGCGACGTCCGCGACGGCCGTGGCCATGGGGGCGTGGATGCCGAGCGACTGGCGCGTGGTGTGCGCGGCGCCGCCACCGAAGCCCACGAGGACGCCCGCGGCGCCCGTGCGCATGAGGTGCAGCGCGGCCGTGTAGGTCGCGGCGCCGCCCACGATGACGGGGACGTCGAGCTCGTAGATGAAGCGCTTGAGGTTGAGCGGCTCGGCGCGCCCGGAGACATGCTCGGCCGAGACGGTGGTGCCGCGGATCACGAACAGGTCGACGCCCGCGTCCACGACCGTCTTCCAGTACTCCTGCGTGCGCTGCGGCGAGAGGGAGCCCGCCACGGTGACGCCCGCGGCGCGGATCTCGCGCAGGCGCTCGGTGATGAGCTCGCGCTGGATGGGCGCGGCGTAGATCTCCTGCATGCGGCCGATCGCGTCCTCGCCGAGGCTCGCGATCTCCTCGATGAGGGGGCGCGGGTCCTCGTAACGGGTCCACAGGCCTTCGAGGTCGAGCACCCCGAGCCCGCCCGCCTGACCGAGCGCGACGGCGGTGTCCGGGCTCATCACGGAGTCCATGGGCGCCGCGATGACGGGCAGCTCGAAGTGGTAGGCGTCGATCTGCCAGCCGACCGAGACCTCCTCCGGGTCGCGCGTGCGCCGCGAGGGCACCACGGCGATGTCGTCGAAGGTGTACGCGCGCCGCGCCCGCTTGCCGCGTCCGATCTCGATGTCACTGGTCACGAGAGGCAAGGTTACTCGGTGGGCCTGACGGGCGGTGTCGGTGGCGTCTGCCACCCTGAGATCACGCACGACGAAGGGGAAACGAGATGAGCTGGAAGGACGGGGCCCTGCTGGGCTTCGACACGGAGACCACGGGGGTGGACCCCGCGCGAGACCGCGTCGTCACGGTCGCCCTGGTGCGCAGGGACGCGACGGGGACGACGGCGAGCACGTGGCTCGTGGACCCCGGGATCGAGATCCCCGCGGGGGCCGCCGCGGTGCACGGCATCACCACGGAGCATGCGCGCGCGCACGGACGCCCACCCGTCGAGGCGCTCGAGGAAGTCGCGTCCGAGCTCGCGAAGGCGTTCTCCACGGGAACTCCCGTCGTGGCGTTCAACGCGTGCTACGACCTCACGCTCATCGAGGCGGAGCTGCGCCGCCACGGGCTGCTCACGGTCGCAGAGCGCGTGGGCGGACCGCTGCGCCCCGTGATCGACCCGCTCGTGCTGGACCGCGAGCACGACCGCTACCGCAAGGGAAAGCGCACGCTCGGGGTGCTGTGCGAGGTGTACGGCGTGACCCCGGACGCAGGCGGGCTGCACTCCGCCGACGTCGACGTGGTCGCGACCCTCGACGTCCTCGCGGCCCTTGTGTCCAGGTACCCCGCGATCGGCGCGCTCGAGCTCGACGCGCTCCACGAGTCGCAGGTCACCGGCCACCGCCGCTGGGCGGAGAACTTCAACGCGTGGCGGGCCCGGCAGGGCTACGAGGGGCCCGGCGCGGGGCTCGACTGGCCCCTGACACCCTGACCGCGAGCACGGTGAGATACCTCACTTCACGCATGATCTCGCTGGCCAGAGCGGGCAGAGTCCCCGAATCGCCGCGCTCGGGCGCGCCAATATCTCACCTGTGAGTTACGGTGGCCCCATGACGGCCACCACCGAGCTTGCGACCGAGCACTCCGAGAACCTCTCGCGCATCGGCGCCCTCATCCGTTCCGCCCGCCAGCACCAGGGCCTCACGCAGACCCAGCTCGCCGAGCGGCTCGGCACGAGCCAGAGCGCCATCCACCGCGTCGAGCAGGGCGGGCAGAACATCACGCTCGACATGATCACGCGCATCAGCGAGGCGCTCGACTCCGAGCTCGTGACGATCGGCCCCCGCCACTCCCACCTGCGCGTCGAGGGCGGGCACCAGCTCTCCGGGCGCATCGAGGTGAACTCCTCGAAGAACGCCGCCGTCGCGCTGCTGTGCGCCGCACTGCTCAACCGCGGCACCACGCGCTTGCGCCACGTCGCACGGATCGTCGAGGTGGACCGGATCGTCGACGTGCTGCGCAGCATCGGCGTGCGCGCCGTGTGGTCCACGGACGGCCGGGACCTCGAGATCAACGTCCCCGAGCGGCTCGACCTCGCGTCGATCGACGTCGAGACGGCCCGCCGCACCCGCTCGATCATCATGTTCCTGGGCCCGCTCCTGGGCCTCGAGAGCACGTTCGACCTGCCCTACGCGGGCGGTTGCGACCTCGGCACCCGCACCGTCGAGCCCCACCTCATCGCGCTGCGCCCCTTCGGGCTGTCCGTCGAGACGACGGGCGGGCTGTACCGCTCGAGCGTCACGCCCGACGACGGCGCGGACCGTTCCGTGGTCCTCACCGAGCGTGGTGACACCGTGACGGAGAACGCGATCATGGCGGCGGCCCGGCGTGGGGGGATCACCACGATCCGCAACGCGAGCCCCAACTACATGGTCCAGGACCTGTGCTTCTTCCTCGAGCTGCTCGGGGTGCGCATCGACGGGATCGGCACCACGACGCTGAGCGTCCACGGGCGCACCGAGATCGACGCGGACGTCGAGTACTTCGTCTCCGAGGACCCGGTCGAGGCGATGAGCCTCCTCACCGCGGGCATCGTGACGGGCTCGGAGATCACCGTGGCGCGCGTGCCGATCGAGTTCATGGAGATCGAGCTCGCGACGCTCGCGGAGATGGGGCTGCGCTACGAGATCACCCCCGAGTACCTGGCCCACAACGGCCGGACCCGCCTCGTGGACGTCACGGTGCTCCCGAGCACGCTGCGCGCCCCGATCGACAAGATCCACCCCATGCCCTTCCCGGGCCTGAACATCGACAACCTGCCGTTCTTCGCCGTCATCGCAGCGTGCGCGCAGGGCAAGACCCTCATCCACGACTGGGTGTACGAGGGCCGGGCGATCCACCTCACGGACCTCACGCGCCTTGGCGCGGACGTACGGCTGCTCGACGCCCACCGGCTCGACGTCCAGGGACCCACCCACTGGTCGGGTGCCGAGGTGAGCTGCCCGCCCGCCCTGCGCCCCGCCGTCGTCATCCTGCTCGGCATGCTCGCCGCGAAGGGCACTTCCGTGCTGCGCAACGTCGACATCATCGCGCGCGGCTACGAACAGCTCCAGGAGCGCCTCGTCTCCCTGGGCGCCCGCATCGAGACCTTCCGCGACTGACCCACCCCCGCCCCGGCAGTACACCCTCCCGCCCCACCCGTCGCCGAGGTAGTGATCTTCGCGCGGGGTAGTGATGAAACCGTCACTACCTCGCGCCAGACTCACTACCTCGCGAGGGGGTGGGTGGGCCTCAGGGGAGCAGCTGCGTGCGGACCTGGGTGGCGTGGGCCGGGGTGGCGGCCACCAGGAG